>JAISXD010000048.1 GCA_031270665.1 Tannerellaceae bacterium
TATATCGAGACGTATGTTTGCCCTTCTATCGTATCCACTGATTTTACCGGGAAAAAGCAATTCCGTTTCAGGGAAGACAAACGCCCCCGGATCGCTTTCCTGACAGCCGAAGGTGAATACCGGGCGAATCAGCGGTTGCCGGAGTTTGCTCATGAGTTAACGCTGAAAAATATACATGCCGATTTTTCGCTGGGTATACCTGCCATGGAAGGTGAAGGTAGGCACAACCTGGAGAACCTGCAAATCCTGGAAGAAGCTGATCTGGCCGTATTCTTTATACGCAGAATAGCGCTTGAGCCCGAAAAGATGGAAAAGATCAAAAGCTATGTAGTTGGTGGGCGCCCGGTATTGGGCCTTCGTACGGCTTCACATGCCTTCGATGCGAAAGGGAATGTTCCCCGCGAAGGAGGAAGTGTTGTGGCTGCCAAAGAGAATACTTCCGGTTTTCTCTCTCAATGGCCTGAATTCGATAAGGATGTATTGGGCGGTAATTATCAGGGGCATTACGGGCATCTGAAGACGGGGACGGATATTTTCATCGTGCCGGGAATGGAAAATCATCCGCTTCTGAAAAAGGTAGAGAAGCAATTTAACAGCCCTAACTGGTTATACCAAAACCGCCCGCTCCGCTCCGACAACGTTCGTGTCTTGCTGTTGGGTAGTAATCCCGGCGTACCGGACGAACCGGTTATGTGGTTGAATGGTAAAAATGTAATTTATACTTCTTTAGGGCATTGGGACGACTGGAAAACAGAAAGTTTCCGAAACCTGATGTTTAATACGGTAGAATATCTCTTGAATACGAATAAGAAATAATTGTAATTTAATACCATTATGAACAGACGGAATTTTATTAAAACGGGCGTGTTGGCGACAGCCGGTACTTCCTTGGGTATCACCCCGCTATTCAGTTCTTCTTGTGCCGGCGCCAATGGCCGGATCGTATTAGCCATTATAGGAACCGGCGGGCGTGGAATGAGTACCATTCTGAATTGTTGCAAGATAAATGAGAATGTCGTTATAAAGACAGTTTGCGACGTAAACAGCACCAAACTGTCCAGTGCCGCAAACAACGTAGAGAAGGAGTTGAACTATCGGCCTGAACAGGTTCAGGACATGAGGATGATTTTCGATGATAAAGATATTGACGCCGTATGGATATCCACACCGGAACATTGGCATACGTTAGCCACTATCCGGGCGTGCCAGGCAGGTAAAGATGTTTATGTAGAAAAAAATCCGACCATTACTATTTGGGAAGGACGTAAGATGGTGGAAGCTGCAAGGAAATACAAACGGATTGTTCAGGTAGGGTTTCAGAACCGGAGTGCGCCTTACGCGTTTACCGCTCGCGATTATATTGCCGCCGGCAAGCTGGGCAAGATTGTAACCGTGAAATGTTATAATATGCTGGGAGGAGGTAAGTTTAAGGAACAACCGGAAACGCCTGCGCCTGCTTGGATCGACTGGGATAAATGGTTAGGGCCGGCCCCTATGCGTCCGTTCTCTCCTACCATCGTGAGTGAAACCAGCCGTGGCGGTTGGGGCAGTTATTGGGAATACAGCGGCGGTACGCTGGCCGATGACGCTTCGCATGTCATGGATTTGGCCCGTATGGTGATTGGTAATCCGGATCATCCGAAGTCTGTGTTCGGATGGGGAGGCAATGCTGTTTTTGGAGGAGAATCGGAAACGCCCGAATTTCAGTCGATCGTTTACGATTTCGGAGATTTTACCCTGACATGTGATAGTGGAAATGCTACGAATTATATGACAAAGACGTCCAATGACATACGCCAAGATAAAACTCGTTTCCCCAATTGGCGCAATAACGCCACCCGTACGGAAATATATGGTACGGAAGGTTTGATGTACCTGGGCCGCCATGGCGGCGGATGGCAGGTACTGGGCCCCAATAACGAGATTGTCGCCGAGGATGGAGGCGTGATGCCGGATAATGAACACCAGATTGATTTTATTCAATCGCTTCGTACCCGGAAAACGCCGAATGGAGAAGTAGAGGAATGTCATAAAAGCGCGACATTGGTTCATTTGGGAAATATAGCTTATCGCGTAGGAAATAAGCAATTGTACTTTGACCCAAAGACAGAAAAGTTCCTGAATGATGATAGGGCTAATACCTATGCAAGAGGAAACTACAGGAAAAGATATGTAATTCCTGAAAATGTATAATAAAGATGAAAGAGGCCAATAATAAAATAACGCTTGCGCTGATTGGCGCGGGAGGCCGCGGGACGCAGGTCATTCTTTGCCTGCAACAATGTTCGGAAAACGTTGAAGTAAAGTACGTCTGCGATGTTGACGGGGAGAGGGGGGGAAATGCTATAAAAGAATTATCCAAACAGCAAGGATTCAGCCCGCTAAAAGTCTCAGACATGCGTACGGTATATGATGATAAAGATGTAGACGCTGTCGTTATAACAACTCCTGAACATTGGCATGCTTTAGCTACAATATGGGCCTGTGAGGCGCAAAAGGACGTCTTTGTTGAAAAGAACGTATGCCTTTCCTTAGAAGAAGGAACGAAAATGGCAGAGGCTGCCGGTCGTTATAAAAGAGTTATACAATGTGGCACCCAGAACAGGAGTGCAGCCTATGCGTTTTCTGCCAGGGATTATATTTCTTCGGGGAAATTAGGCGCGATTGTTACGGTAAAAGCATACTGTATGCTGCCGGGTACCCGTAAATGGACGTTAAAGCCCGACTCTCCTGTCCCCGACGGATTGGATTGGGATAAATGGTTGGGACCGGCAGAGAATGTGCCTTACAATGTTTCCCGCCATAAAGCTTGGTATGACTGGTGGGCTTATTCGGGAGGAGCGGCTATGTCGGGAGATGCGTCTCATGTGATCGACCTGGCCAGAATGGTGTTGGGGGATCCGGGCTTGCCTCAGTCTGTTTACTGTGCAGGCGGGCGGGTTATCTTCCATGATGGGAGGGAGATTCCCGACAATCAGACGGTAGTATATGATATGGGGAGTTATCCGCTCACGCTTGAAGCCTCGCAATATGGCGATTACCTGAAGAAGACTCCTCAGGAAGTACGATACAATGAAGAACGATTCCCCGAATGGCGAACCAATGCTACCCGGATAGAGATATATGGAACCAAAGGCGTAATGTTTCTGGGACGGCATGGAGGAGGTTGGCAGGTTTTTGGAAACGACTGGGAATTACTTGATGAAGGAAAAGGTTTTTTCCCCGATGAAGCGCATCATAAAAACTTTATTGAATGTATCCGTTCGAGAAAAGAGACAAATGCACCCGTAACAGAAGGAGTGCTCAGCGCCCATATGATTAATCTGGCGAACCTGTCGTATCGCTCAGGGAAGAAATATCTGATGGTAAATCAGAGAGATAATTCAATAGAAGAAAATAACGAAGCAGCCGCTCTGGATAACAGATCTTCCAGAGAAGGCTACAGACTTTGGCAGCATGCAGTTTTTTTTGAATAGAAAAGTATGGTTGGCTACACTTATAGCCGTCTTTATTGTTGGGATTTCGGTAGTCGGGATCGTTATTGGACGGACGCGAAACCGGGTACAGGTTGAATTTGAGATTCATATCAATAAAGAAGCGATTTACCTTTCTATGTATGCCGAACCTCCACAATTTGCTATCTGGCTTGAAAACCCTGTGAACGGAAAGACAAAACAGGTTTTCGTGACATACAGGGCAGGACAGGACGATTGGGAAGGCAAGGCAGATGTTCCCGTTGCAATACCTCATTGGTCTACTGTCTTTAAAAACAGGGAAAAGGATAATGACATCTACGATGGGGTATCAGGCGCAACTCCTAAAGAAGATTATTTTCGGGTTAGGGTAGAAGTTCCTCTGGGTTCGGTATGGATTTGCTGGATTGAAATGAATCTGGCAGGCGATTACAACGACTTTTATCCTCAGTTTAATCCTGTAACATTTCAGGAAGATGAGTTTTCATGCGGACAACCGGCTTTGCTTTACAGGACGGAAATAAAAGCGGAGAAGGGGAACAGTTACGTTCCGGAACGCATATTCATGTCTTTATGGGAAAACAGGGAAAGCAGGCTTCTGTCCCTTGACTCGACAATAACCACTGCACAACATGTTTTTGATGAAATAAATATTCAGGTTATAAGCCCGAAACCTGTTCTTATAGACCTGAATAAAATCGAAAAACAAGAAGTATTGAAAAAAGAATAACAAGTATACTGCATAATGAAGAAAACAATACTTGGAAAATCAGATATTCTCGTATCTGCCATGACCGTAGGCTGTTGGCCTTTCGGAGGAGGGGATTATTGGGGAGAACAATCTCAGGCGGATGTTGATAACGTAGTATGTATGGCGCTTGACAGAGGTGTTAACACTTTCGACACAGCAGAAATGTACAACGGCGGAGAGAGTGAACGGTCATTGGGAAAAGCTTTGGGAAGCAGAAGAAAAGAAGCTGTTATTATCTCTAAAATCAGCCCTTCCAACTGTCATCATGTCCGTAAACATTGTGAAGAGAGTTTGAAGCGGTTGGGCACAGACTATATAGATGTGTATATGCTTCACTGGCCGATCAATAAGCTGGCGCTGGAACATTTTACTTCCAATCATTCCATCATTCAAATTCCTCCGACTGTAGAAGAGGCTTATCGGCAACTCGATGAATTAAAGAAAGAAGGATTGATCCGGTCTGTCGGGATGAGTAATTTCGGCCATACACAAATGGAAGAAGTAGTAAATACAGGCGTCAGGGCCGATGTGAACGAGATGCCGTACAACATTGTTTCACGGGCTATCGAGGCAGAGATTGCTCCTTATTGTATGGAGAATGCGATTAGCCTGATCGGATCTATGGGATTGCAACAGGGCCTTTTAGCCGGTATCTATAAAACACCCGGCGACGTTCCCTGTCATCAGGCGCATTCACGCCATTATCCGGATTATCGTGGAGGAGGCACTTCCCGTCATGGAGAAGAGGGAGCGGAGAAAGAGATATTTGACGTTGTTGCCCAGTTGCAGGCGCTCAGTTCAGACCTGCATGTTCATATGGCTCAGTTGGCAATTGCCTGGATTTTGAAAAAGCCATTTATTGTGTCCACACTGGTCGGATCGAGAAATTTAAAGGAATTGGAAATGAATGTAGAAGCTTGTTCCCTGGAGATATCCGGTGAAGTAGAAGCTCTGATTGATAAGGTAAGTTTGCCTGTACTCCGAATCTTGGGAAACAATCCTGATTACTATGAACATAGTAGTAAAAGTAGAATATACTGAATAAAAATCACTTTCCATCTATTATATAAATGCAGAAATCATGTTGAAAGGAATAAACAAATTGATCTCACCCGAATTACTTAAGATTTTAATGGAAATGGGGCATGGAGACGAAATTGTCTTTGGCGATGCGAATTTCCCTGCGGCTTCTCATACCAATCATTTAGTCAGGGCCGACGGGCATACGATTATAGACTTGCTGGATGCGATCCTGCCTCTTTTCCCTCTTGATTATGCAGTGGATTATTCGACTGTCCTGATGGAATGTAACGGCGAGAGAGAACCTGTAATATGGATGCGCTACAAAGATATATTAACGAAATATCCGGATGGCGATAAAATAGTTGTCCGGTTGCCTAAGCAGGAATTTTACGAAAGGGCTAAAAAAGCCTATTGTGTGGTTGCAACAAGCGAATCCGAAGGGTTTGCCAATCTAATCATCCGTAAAGGAGTAGTAAAATAAACATCTATATCAACAAAGAAAGGAAAGACATGAAAATTGATAAGTTCGAATTGTTTAAAATACCTCCCCGTTGGTTGTTTTTGAGAATTACGACTGACGACGGGTATGTTGGTTGGGGCGAACCTGTCGTAGAGGGGCGGGCTGATACGGTAGAAGCTGCCGTAAAAGAACTGTCGCCTTATCTGGTAGGGAAAGACGCTTCTCAAATAGAAGACATCTGGCAGATGTTGTACCGGGGAGGGTTTTATCGCGGAGGGCCTATCTTATGCAGCGCTATATCCGGTATCGACGAAGCCTTGTGGGATATCAAAGGGAAAGTAACCGGATTGCCGGTATACAATCTGCTGGGAGGCTCTGTCCGCCATAAAATAATGGTGTATCAATGGATTGGTGGAGACCGTCCATCCGACGTCATTCATACGGCTAAAGAAAAACAACAAAATGGTATGAAAGCCATTAAGATGAACGGAACAGAAGACCTGGAATGGATCGATTCATTCGGTAAAATTGATGAAGTGATCGAACGGGTGGCTGGTATCCGGGAGGCTTGCGGAAAGAATTTCGGGATAGGAATTGACTTTCACGGGCGTGTACATAAAACAATGGCTAAAGTCTTGATGAAGGAACTGGAAACCTATCGCCCCATGTTCATTGAAGAACCGGTTTTAGCTGAGAACGGAGAATATTTTAAAATGCTTTCGGAACTTGTCTCTACTCCGATTGCTACCGGCGAACGCCATTATACCCGCTGGGATTTCAAGCATTTATTTGAACAAAAGGCTGTAGATATCATTCAACCCGACGTAAGCCATGCCGGCGGTATCACCGAATGTAAGAAAATAGCGGCTATGGCCGAAGCGTATGATATTTCAGTTGCTCCTCATTGCCCGTTGGGACCAATTGCTTTTGCCTCTTGCCTACAGCTTGATTTTAATACGGTAAATGCTGTTATTCAGGAAACAAGTGCCGGAATTCATTACAATGTGGGAGCCGATTTATTGGATTATGTGAAGAATCCCGGGGTGTTTGAATTCAAAGACGGATACATCAATGTGTACGATGGGCCGGGTTTAGGAATTGAAATCGATGAAGAAAAAGTGCGGGAGATGGCAAAGACTGGACATAACTGGAAAAATCCGGTATGGAGGACTCCTTCGGGAGTGATTGCCGAATGGTAAATAATAAAATGTCTCGGATATGAATACCATAGAACTATTTAAAAATAAACTGGAAAAAGGGAAAACCGTATATGGCCCTTTTGTGAAATCAACAGACCCTGCTTTGGTGGAATGTGCCGGTTATGCGGGCTTCGACTTTGTTATTCTGGATATGGAGCATGGCCCTGTCGGCTTTTCTGAACTGCAAAATCTGATCAGGGGAGCTGAAGTATCGGGAATCATTCCCATTGTACGAACATCCGATTCTTCGGAAATTTCCATAAGCAGGGCGCTTGATTTGGGTGCAAAAGGGGTTCAGATACCTCAAATTCATTCCGTATCGGAGGCAAGGCAGGTTATTCGGGCGGCGAAGTTTTACCCGGAAGGCGAGAGGGGGGTTTGCCGTTTCGTAAGAGCGGCAGCTTATTCCGCCCTGCCTCGTAAAGACTATTTCAGGCAGGCCAACGAAGCGTTGGTGATTTTGCAAGTGGAAGGTTCCCAGGTATTAGACGAATTGGATGAGTTATTACAGGTGGGTGGCCTGGATATATTGTTTATAGGCCCTTATGATCTTTCACAATCATTGGGCATTCCGGGAGAAATCACACATCCGTCGGTGATAGAAACAATTGAAACAATTACGCGTAAAGCCAAGAAAGCCGGTGTGACGGTAGGTGTATTTTGTGACACAATTGAATCTGCCGCCTTGTGGAAAAGCGCTGGAATACAATATATCTCCTATTCTGTTGATGTCGGTTTGTACACGGAAATATGCAAATCTCTTATTCGTACACTAAAAAAATAAACCTATGAATCAATTTAATCGTAAGCCCTATTCTCTTATAACACCCGGCTATACTTTCACTTTTATATTGGTTACCCTGCTTTTCTTTATGTGGGCTTTACCGAATACGCTGAATGATGTTTTGATCAAACAATTCATGAAGTCGATGGAATTATCGCGCCTGGAGGCCGGTTTTGTACAATCAGCTTTTAAGTTCGGTTATTTCTGCCTGGCTATTCCGGCAGGGCTATTCATGCAACGCTTAGGATATAAAGCCGGGCTTATTGTCGGGTTGATATTCTTTGCATTGGGGTGTTTTCTTTTTCTTCCGGCGGCTATGGCCGGGAAGTATATTTACTTTTTGGGCGCTTTGTTTATTATAGCCAGCGGATTGGCATTCCTTGAATTAGGAGCGAACAGCTTTATTACAGGATTAGGCGATCCGGAAACATCTGAACGACGCCTGAATCTTGCTCAATCGTTTAATCCGATAGGTGGTATAACGGGTGTAACGGTAGGGACTGTTTTTATTTTTTCGGGAAACGAACCAACCGTAGCCGAAATCTTAGACATGAAAGCGGCAGGGACTTACCAGGCGTTTCTGGAAACAGAGAATCTTCGGCTATGGCCAACTTATATTACCTTGGGTATAACCGTATTACTTGTAGCTGTTGTTATCTGGTTCACTAAATTTCCCACAATAGACGCCTCCGGTAGCGCCGAGCATAAAGGTAGTTTTAAAGCGCTTTTGAAATATCCGCATTGGTATAATGCCGTTATCGCTCAGTTCTTTTATTTAGGCGCCCAATTGGGAACATGGAGTTACCTTATTACCTATGTTCAGGAAAACAGCCCGATGAGTGAAAAACAAGCCGGCGGGCTGCTGATTGTCAATATGATTTTGTTTATGTGCGGGCGTTTTTTCTCCACTTTCCTCATGAAATACGTAAAACCGGCCCGGCTAATGGGTATATATTCCTGTATAAACATAGGGCTTGTTCTTCTTGTAATAGCAGCATCCCGGTGGGGAAATGTTTTCGGATTGCATGATATATCCTATTGGATCGGTATATGCGCCATGATATGTACAACATTTTTCATGTCATTGATGTATCCTACTATTTTTGCTTCCGGCGTAAAAGGATTAGGGTCGAACGCCAAACTTGGCGCCTCCGTATTAATAATGAGCCTTATCGGAGGAGCTATATTGACGCCCGTTATGGGGTTTATCGCCGACAAACCCTGGGCGCACGCTGTTGCACCTGCCATGCTTATTCCTATGATATCATACATAGTCATAGCCCGTTTCGCTTTTGTCGGGTCCCGTCCCAGAGGCCCGGTTTATGAATAAAAAGCCACACACCAGGACAGGCCGTTACATTGCTAACTCTTATAAACGACTTTCCTGAACAAAACTTTATTTTTTCCCCGTCTTTTTAGTCACCTTGATTAACCAGAACTTAAAAAGAATGTGATTGAAAAACGGGGAAAAATAAAGTTTCTGTAACACATCAATTCCCTTATCAACCAACCGGCAATCCGGAGTCTTAATCGCCGCGGAGCCTAAAACAACAAATTTACTCCCCGCCTGATCTGCTGCAATGTGGGTTAGCGCATTAAAAAGCAATGCCGTTTAGTTAAAAACCCGGTGAATTTCCGTTTGGGAACAGACAATTCCTGTGCAGGAACAGACGATAGTATTAATTATCGATTTCGGCAGGTAATATATCGATATTATACAAAATTTACAGCGTTTTTTTTTGTTCATTTGTGATAAATATTAAATTTAAGCCCGTAATGTTATGAAAAGGAGTCACACAGTCAGTATGAAAAATAGTTTATTATCACTCTTTTTTCTGATAGCCGCATTTGCGTGCGATTCGGATGATGCGCTTGAGCGGCGGGACAAGGTCATGCTTGAGCGGCGCGATTTCATCCTTTCCGATACTTCCGTCCGGGTTAAACCCGTTTTTGTTCCGCTTCCGGCAGGCTCCGTTCACCCGCAGGGGTGGATAAAAGACTGGGCAACCGCTGCCGCCGGCGGTATTACCGGTCATCTGGACGAATGGAGCGCTACGTACGGGATGGCGTGGAAAGGCGTCGGTTTCGAGGCGACAGGGGCCGACCCTAAAACAGGAACCGGCTGGCCGCTGGAGCAATGTTCCTACTGGCTCGACGGCGCCGTTCGGTTGGCTTATCTGCTCAATGACAGCGCGCTGATTCGTAAAGTGAGCGACCGGCTGGATAGGGTCGTCAGCGGCGTGCTGAACGGTGGGAAATCGTTTGTCTACTGGCAGGATGATTTGGATTTCAAAAACAGCGCTTTCAACAACTGGGCGCATTCGCATATGGGACGCGCATTGGTGGCCTGGTACGAAGCTACGGGAGATGCGCGTATTCTGGAAGCGCTGGTCAGGGTGTACAGTCGCTTTGATGTACAGCCGGTGCCTTGGTATATGGGTGATGTGGTGAGCGGATGTACCAATATAGACCCCATGCTTGCTGTGTATGAACTGAGCGGCAACCGGGACGTGCTCGACGCTATCCTGAAAATTGCCGGCGACAGCATCACCGTCGATGCAGTCAGACGCTGGAATCTGAACGACTTCAACAGCGCTCATGGCGTTATCACGTACGAAAACCTGCGTATCCCGGCTATGATGTATCCCGTTACCGGTCAGCGTCCGCAGCTTCAGGCAACGCAGAACTTTCTGGCATGGCTTGACCGGAACCACCTGTTGCCCTATGATATCGTATCATCGGAAGAACATATGGCAGGAATCGGCGCCACGCGCAATACCGAAACATGTAATGTAGCCTGCTCTGCGTGGACATACCAACAGATGCTCGAAATTACCGGCGACGGACAGTGGGGCGACCGTATCGAAAAAGTATTTTTTAATGCAGGCCCCGCACCGGTCGACCGCCATTTTCAAACGATGGCCTATTACCAGTCGCCCAACCGCATTGAAGAATGTATGCCCTCGGAGACGCCCGGACATCCCGGCGAAGGAGCATACACGTTTAAAAACACGGGGCACGATGTATTGTGCTGTGTGGGAAACCTGAACCGTGTGATACCGAATTACGTCATGCATATGTGGATGAGTACGGCCGACAGGGGGCTTGCTGCCGCGCTTTACGGGCCGTGCACCGTTGAAACTGCCGTTGGGAACGGCATTCCCGTTGAAATCGCCAGCAACACCTGCTATCCGTTTGAAGAAACGGTACGGATGACCATCCATCCGGCCCGCGACTGTACCTTCCCCCTCCACCTGCGTATTCCGGCATGGTGCCGGAAGCCGGAAGCAAGGCTGAATGGAGAACCGGTAGATACGAGTCATGCAGACGGCTTTATTACGATAAACAGGAAATGGTCAAAAGGCGACCGGATTGATTTGCATTTCCCGATGCATGTAGACGTCCGGGACGGCCGCGAAACACCCTATCCGCGCGAAGATTATTTCAGGAAAGGAAGCAGCGCATATAGGATACTGCCTCATAAAACGGATATAAACAGCCCGTACCGGACGGTTTCCTGTGGGCCGCTGCTCTTTGCTCTGGCGGTAAAGGATATCACTCCGAACAGGCAGGCCCCCGGTGCAAAATGGAATTATGCCCTGATTTCCGGTAGCGGGGACGACATTCGGATTGAACGATCGGGAATGCCTTCTCCTTGGAGCTGGCAAATAGAGGATGCTCCGGTAAGGCTGGCGCTCAAAGCCGGTACATTCAACTGGCAACCGACGCATCTGCTGCCATTACCCGAAGAAGAAGTGAGCATAGACGAAACGGTAGACGTCACTCTGATTCCGTATGGATGTACAAAATTCAGAATCAGCATGTTTCCGGTAGCGAAAAAAAAACAAAAACCCACATAAAAACATGGACAGATTTAGGTATTTACCAGCATTGATTAGCATTCTTGTAATGCATTCGGTTTTGACGCCGTTTTTATGTTACTCCGCATCGTTGCTGCAAAAAAAGGTTTATGCAACAGGGTTGGCATGTGAATATTTAGTCAATCCGCTCGGGATAGACGTATCACAACCGCGCTTGTCGTGGAAAATTGAACAAACCGATGATGCGCCTAAAAATCAGGTGCAAAAAGCATATAGGATACTGGCGGCCTCATCGTCCGAAAAACTGGAAGCCAATCAGGGAGACGTTTGGGATAGCGGTAGAGTATCTTCAAATCAGTCCATACAAGTGGTTTACGAAGGGACGCACCTGAAAAGTATGCAGCGCTACTGGTGGAAGGTGAAAATATGGAGCAGTTCCGGAGAATCCGAATGGAGCGAGCCGGCATATTGGGTAACCGGCGTTATGCAAGCGTTTGAATGGCAGGCGCGGTGGATAGGCGACAAACCGGATACGGCCTTGAGAAATTACAAATCGTATGTAGAAAACCATTATAAATCAGAAGACTTCGACGTAAATTACTGGGCAAATCCTCCCTATACCCCTTCGCCTTTGCTTCGCAAATCATTTGCCATCAACAAACGGCCGAACCAAGCCTTCTTATATGTCTCGGCGCTGGGTTACTACGAAATCCGGCTGAATGGAAACCGTATCGGCAATCAACTACAGGCGCCGGAATGGACTAATTATTTTGACCACGTACAGTATCAGGCTTTTGACCTTAGCGGGCAGCTCGAAAAGGGAGAAAACGTGCTTGCCGCCACACTTGCCGATGGCTGGTGTCTCGGACGAATGGGCGGAATAAAGTGGATGCATTCTTTCCCCCATCGCGGCTTTTACGCTCTCGACCGGCGGCTGATAGCTCAGTTGGTAGTTGTTTATGACGACGGATCCGGCGATATATTTACCACCGACGGCTCATGGAAAATCAATACCGACGGCTATATCCGGCGTGCAGATAATTTTACGGGACAGACGATTGACGCCCGGAAGATTATCCGGGGATGGGATAAGCCCGGATTCGATGATTCTGCATGGGAGAATGCATACGAAGACAATAGGGTAAACCGTAATCTGGTGGCCCAGAAAAACGAGCCGATACGTGTCCACAGCGAACTGAAACCGGTAGAAATCAAATTGCGTGATGAGAAGTACATCATCAATTTCGGACAGAATATTGCCGGACATTGCGCACTTAAAGTAAAAGGGAAAGAAGGCGGTATCATTACCGTCCGGCATGGCGAATGGCTCAAGGACGACGGCGGCCTTTACACCGAAAGTCTTGGATATGCCTTGGCTATAGACACATTTATCCTTTCGGGGTGCGACGATTTCTTCGATCCTTCCTTCACATACCACGGTTTTCAGTATGCCGAAGTTTCGGGGCTGAATACTCCGTTGACGGCAGATATGATTTCCGCTAAAGCGGTTTCTTCCGACCCTGCGCTAACGGGCGTTTTCGAATGTTCAAATCCGAAACTGAACCGCCTGTATCAGAACATAATGTGGACACAGCGTAACAACATGTACAGCATTATTCACGATAATCCTTCGCGCGACGAACGTACGGGAGCGGTAGGCGACGTCCTCATTTTCTGCCAGAGCAGCATGTTCAATATGAACATGGCGGCTTTTTATACGAAATACTCTCGCGACTTGAATGAAAATGCCTACAATGGACAGTTTTTTTCCATGATACCCTCGTTGGCTCACGAAAATTTCTGGACCGGATGGGTTGGCGCACCCGGATGGGCGGAAGGTGCCATGCTGATACCCTGGAGGATGTATCAAAATTATAACGACGTCCGTGCCATTCGGGAACTCTATGCCGCCATGAAAAAACATGTTGACGCTACGGAAAGGGAAAATCCGGATCTGATATGGAAAGTCCGCCATAATCACAATAACGACTGGCTGAATGCCAATACGATTGCCGATCCGCCCGACCCAAGTTACAGTACAACGCGCGGAGGCATTGACGACGACCTTTTTGCCACTGCTTTTTTTTCCTATGCTGCTCAAACATTATCGGATATTGCCCATACGCTTGGATACGAAACCGACGCAATGCATTACGGAGAGTTGGCAGATAAAATAAGAGCGAAAATTATGGCCTTGTATGTCAGAGACGATGGTTATATAGAAGGAAATACGCAGGGAACTTACGCGCTTGCCCTCCATTTTGGCTTGCTCCCGCAAAACCTGCGCGACAAGGCGTTTGCCCGTTTGCTAGAATGTATAGAGGAGTACGATTACCGGATTTCGACGGGCTTCATCACTACTCCCATGCTGATGCAGGAGCTTGTTAATTATGGACGTACGGATATCGCTTACCGCCTGCTCGAATCGGAACGTTTCCCATCATGGATTTTCCCGATAAACGTTGGCGCAACAACCATTTGGGAACGCTGGGATGCTGTGGTTCCCGGACGAGGGATTCAGGAATCGGGAATGAACTCTTTGGATCATGTGGCTTTCGGCGCTGTAGGAGAATGGATGTTCAGACATATCCTGGGAATTAATCCCGATGATAAATATCCCGGATATGAGCATTTTACCATTCATCCACGTCCGGGCGGCTCGTTGACATGGGCAAAAGGTTCATACAATTCCATCAAGGGAGAAATTGCTTCCGAATGGAAAATCGAAAACGGCATATTTACACTAAAGGTAAAAATCCCTGGCAATACGACGGCAACGATCATATTGCCGGGAAAAGGTGCTATCGAAGTAGGTTCGGGCGAACATGTTTTCTCTCTACCTATCAGGGAACCCGGAACCGGCAGATTGTAATATGACATCCGGTTTTAACCGACGGGCAGGAATGGGCGTCACATTTCCAGTTTCTTTTCCAGGGAAGAGTGTTTTTTGTATTGGTGGGGGGATCTGCCGGTTATTTTTTTGAAGAGACGGTGGAAGTACGATATTTCGTTGAAGGATAGGCTGAAGGCGATATCTTTGATGGACTTTCCGCCTACGGTGAGCATCAGTTGTGCTTTTTCTATCTTTTTTTGGTTAATATACTGCAAGGGGGTGCAGTTGTTTTCTTTCTTAAAGATCCTGATAAAATGGTCTTTAGACAGGTAACTGATGGAAGCCAGTTCTTCTATCGTTATCTCCCGGTTAATGTTCTCCCTGATATGGCGTAGTATTTTTATGATCCGTTCGTCTTTCATATCTTGTTTGGCGAAGGATTTCCTTAAGAACCGGGAGAATAGCTGTAATAATATCCCGCTTGTTTCCATTGCCGTATCGGGAGAATATTCGTTGTTACGGGCGATGCTTTGCATTAATGTAGGGAAGTTATCGTAGGTGTCCGGGTCAGACCGTTTCAGCCCCCTTCCCGGATTAATAAATAGCAAACGCTTCATCAGTATGACGTCTATTTCGTTGGCTGGGATTTCAAACGGAAAGTTCAGCCTGTCGAAGATATTTTGTTCATCATAAATATGCAGGTAGTCTAGCACAAACGTACTGTCGTTCTCATAGCTATGGGTCACAAAAGAAGGAACCAGGTACAAATACCCCGGCTGTATCTTGAAGGGTCCTTCCGGGACGATAACTTTCGCATACCCGCTTTCTACCATATATAACCGGGCAAAAGGGCTGTTTACCCCTTTCCAATTCCAATCAGCATGATGGACTTTCTGGGCGGCATTCAGCAAGATTAGGTTTGTGGCCTCTATTTTATTCATGTCAGAAACATCTCAATTATTTCAACAAAGATAACTTTTTGTAGGGAAAAACAATAACGGCTATCTGCTTTTTTAGCGATACAGTTTCTCCAAATTATAAACGCCGTCATCGTTTTTACCGCAGTATAATAACCAGGTTATTCTTATGAAAATCCACATCTTCGGGGGTTCCGGTTACGAATAGAACCGTGCATGATTATATCCAATTTGTTCAGCCTCCTATCAGATAAACTTCCATCTCGCTATTTTCCTGATGTTTACTCCTTTTGTGTAAAATAATAGCCGATTAAGTATCGGTAGTCTGTTACAATAGTTCGTTAAGCAATAAATTAGACATAATTAAATTGAAATAAGTGATTGATAAGAATTAGTTTTCATTATTTATTAACATTGTGTCCATTATGGGACGAGTTAACGCCCCAGTTCTAACATCAGCGCAGCGCCAGTGGTTAGAATTGGGATTAAAG
>JAISXD010000052.1 GCA_031270665.1 Tannerellaceae bacterium
AATCAGTCAATAAAATTACGCCGCCACGAATAACTTCTCTACAGATTGAATGGGCGTTCATGGCAATCTTCTGTGACCCTTTCGTTATCCGTTCTGCAACCCATGAACATAAAAAGAAAGCATATAACAGCAACCGGGCTTGCTACAATTTCATTCCGACACAGTTGGCGAAAGAAAATACGAAGTTCCAATATAAGGTCGTACAACGTGTGGAGGAACGGCAACGATTTTCGGGGAAGCTATCGAGTGGCTTGGCTTTGCGGGAATCGTTTTGAAATGCCAACGCCTGGAACATGGCTATATGCTCATATCCGCCTATTCCGATCTTGGAGCAATGACAGAGAATTACGTAGCACAAGTCTTTGCCGCTAAAGGATATGATTTGTACTATTGGCAAAGCGATGGAAAAGCCGAAGTTGATTTCGTTCTTCAAAAGGAAGATGCGGTTATTCCTGTGGAAGTAAAGAAAGGACAACGAAACCGCTCCAAGAGTTTAGGTATTTTCGCAGATAAGTATAAGTCACCTTATTCTATTTGTATCGTATAACGAAGAAGAATTTCGGGTTTGAGAACAACATAAAATCAGTGCCCTTATATGCAGTATTTTGTATTTAACGTGAGTTCGACGTGAAAAACCGAGTGAAATAGTTAAAAAAGTCGTATCTTGGCCCCGCATTATTTCTTTTGTTTTTTTTATTTAATTACTTATGAAATACTCAATATCAATATATCTGTTATTAACTATAACCTTTGCGTTTTCGGGTAAGGCTCAGGTAAGCCACGGCGGCGCTCCTCTTCCTTTTATACAGACCAGAAGCTCTTCCGCTGATTTATATGTAACCATGCCTTCTTTTGATGTGGAAGAGGAGCTTCGTATTGCTTCGGCGGAAGACGATGAATTAAGAGGAAGCTACCGGTTTGCGTATAAATTTATGACGGAGTATAACCGGAGCAATTCCGGCGAATCTTTTTCTTTGCCCGACGGGATGAAAATCTGGAGGCTGGGTATTTATTCAAAGGGCGCTCTTTCTATTAATGTGCTCTTTACAGCATATGAACTGCCCGAAGGCGCTCAGGTATTTCTCTACAACGCGGAGCAAACACATATCCTGGGTTCTTTCACCCACCTGAATAATTCCGATTTGGGTATTTTACCCACAGCGCCGGTGCGGGGCGACAAACTGATTATAGAATATCACGAACCGGCTAACGCCGCTTTTCCGGGCAGGTTAACCGTCGGCGAAGTAAATCATGCTTTCCGGGATTTACGCGGATACGAACCGGGGGGCAATAAAAGCGAGTTTGATTGCATGCCCTCTCCCATTTGTTTCCAGAACGATCCGGAATATGATAAGATAGCGCGAAGCGTAGTGTTAATAACCATTGACGGGGTAACTTCTTGTACAGGCGTCTTACTAAATAATACGTTGAATGATGGCAAGCCTTACCTGCTCACCGCATCGCATTGCCTGAATAATGATTTTTCCGTTAAGAATCCCGACTATGAATCGGTAGCCGGAAGGATCATTTGTTTTTTCAATTACCAAAGTCCGGTTTGCGAAAACGTTATGCGTGGAACAGAAGAAATGTCGGTAGCTTCTGCCGGCTATAAAGCGGTAAACGAGAAGAATGATATGGCGCTGCTGGAATTATTGGAAACGCCCCCCGTTTATTACCAACCGTATTATGCAGGCTGGAGTATTGAAGAAAACAGCAACCATACGCCATATGCCGGCGTCCACCATCCCTACGCATCTGTGAAACGGATCAACATTTCAGAGGATAAAATAGCATTGAAAACGTTCAGTATCCCTCAAGCCGACTTTTACAAAAATGCTCATTGGAATGTAAGTAAATGGACAACCGGAAGTACAGCGGCCGGTTCGTCGGGCTCGCCTTTGTTCGACGCCGATAATCGTGTAATGGGCGCCTTATCGGGAGGCATGTCTACCTGTGATCATCCGGTAGATGATTTTTATTTTGCCTTGTCTAAAGCCTGGGAACCTTCTTCAAATAGCAATGAACAGTTAAAATATTGGTTAGATCCATTAAAAAGCAATAAGAAAACGGTAAACGGGTTAGATCCCTGGCAAGGCGCTCCGGCCCACCGCCTGAGTAACCTGTATGGTACAAAACAGCAGGATAGTATTGAAGTGACCGAACTTCCTTCTCCTGCCGGAGGAAACCTTTTCGGCAGCAATACGCTGGGTACACAAGCATATGCGGAAGCGTATACCGTGAATGAAGAAGCCAAACTGTATGGCGCTTATTTTATAACTCCTTCCGTAACAGGCACCATTGGTAGCTTAGACGTGGAAGTAACGGTTTATAGCGGAAAGGATAAACCCGAGGTATTGCTTTATTCGGGCGCCTTCAAGCCTGCCTATACAGAGATGTCTGTCATCGACAGCTCTTTTATAGAAACGGAAAAGTGCTTGAACAGGCCGCAGGAATCATTTATCCGCTTCGACAAAGAAATAACGGTTTCCGGCGCTTTTTATATCGGATATAAAATAAAATCTCCTGGCGATTCTTCTTTTGTCGTTTACAACTTACCGAAAGGGATGACAAACCGCAATACAGCCTGGTATGTAAACAAAGGCCAATGGGCGAAAGTTTCCGCTCACCCTCTTTTGCCCTTCAATACGTCCTTATTTATCGATCCTGTGATACAATACGCAAGCAATTTATCAGCCAATATGCCACAGGAAGGGACGCCTGTCCTTGTTTTTGCCGATACAAACAATAAAAGCATCCATGTGCTGCTCCCCGATAATAAAAAAGGGGCTGTATTTGCTTTATATTCAATGAACGGGCAACTCATGTATAAGACAATACTCACCCAGCCACAGACAACCATCCCTGTGAAAAATTTAGAACCGGGTATTTATATAATAAATCTCAAAGAGGATAACATTTTTTATAGTCAAAAGGTGTTATTTTAATCATTCTTATTTCAAAGCGTTCATATTCTTATACCATAATGATTGAAAAACGTGAAAAAATAAAGATACAATCATTAATAAGTATTAATTGTGAAGAATTTCTCGCGTCTTTTTTATACATAACGAATAAAATGGTTTAGATTTGCATAATTGATGATGAGAACTCGATTTCAAGGGAATCACACACATAATATAGTAATTTTTAAACTTATATCGAATTATGAACAAAAAGTTTTTATTGCCTTTCTGTGTACTGGCAGCAATTGTATTTCTTTCTTCTTGTTCTGGGAAGCTTACGCCTCTGGCTGAACAGTACATCAAAGCCGAGCCTCAACCATTGGAGGCTATTGGCGGAAAAGTTCCGGTAACCATTAATGCTACATTCCCTGCAAAATGGTTTAATAAAAATGCGGTGGTGACTGTAACTCCCGTACTTCGCTACCAAGGGGGTGAAGCTTGGGGGACATCTTACACCTATCAGGGAGAGAAAGTAAAAGGAAATAACCAGACTATTTCCCAAAGCGCCGGCGGCAACGTTACGATGAAGGCGTCTTTTACTTACAAGCCGGAAATGAAAAAATCCGAACTGTTCCTTACGTTTGATGCAAAAATCAAGAGTAAAACAGTTGCATTGCCTGATGTGAAAATCGGCGAAGGCGTTATTGCTACCGGTGAGTTGGCGGATGCGGCTACCGCAAGCGCCGCTGTGGCTCCCGACAAGTTCCAGCGTATCATTAAAGAGGCGTATGATGCAAACATCATGTTCCTTATCCAACAAGCCGAACTTCGTTCGAAGGAACTGAACAAACAAGACGTCACAGACTGGAAAAATCTTGTCCGGAATGCCGACGAAGCGCCGAATCAAAATGTAGCGATCGAAATTTCCGCTTACGCTTCTCCCGACGGTGGTTTGAAGTTGAACACAGGCTTGGCTGAAAGGCGTGAAGCCAACACCGCAAAATACGTGAACCAGGAATTGAAAAAAGCAAAAATAGACGTGCCTGTTGACGCCCGTTATACAGCTCAGGACTGGGACGGATTCCAGGAATTGGTATCTAAATCAAGTATTCAGGATAAAGACCTTGTACTACGTGTCCTTTCTATGTATAAAGACCCGGAACAACGTGAAAAGGAAATCAAAAATATTTCTTCTGTATTCAGTGTACTGGCAGACGAAATTCTTCCTCAATTACGCCGTTCACGTTTAATTGCCAATGTTGAAATTATTGGTAAGTCTGACGACGAAATCAGCGCTTTGGCAAAAAGTGATCCCCGTGCATTGAACATAGAAGAAATCCTTTACGCTGCTACACTGACAAACAATGCTGCGGAAAAAGAAGCTATCTATACAAAAGCAAGCCAACAATATGCTAACGACTACCGTACCTGGAATAATATCGGTATCATGCGTTTCAAAGCAGGCGACCTGGCTAAAGCTGAAGAAATGTTCAACAAAGCTAATGCTGTAAAAGCGAATAGCGAGTCTAACATGAACTTAGGTTTGATAGCCCTTACAAAAGGCGATAACGCAAAAGCTCAACAATTATTCGGCAATGCTGCAAGCGTACCTGAATTAAGCGAAGCATTAGGCGTTCTTTACCTGCAACAAGGCGATTATGCAAAAGCTGCCGGCTCATTCGGTTCTATCAAGAGTAACAATGCTGCTTTAGCTCAAATTATGACAAAAGATTACAGCAAAGCCTTGCAAACACTGAATGCAGTAGTCAATCCTGATGCAACGACCGATTACTTGAAAGCGATTGTTGCCGCCCGTACAAACAATACTACCGGTGTTGTAAACAACCTGAAAGCATCTATCGGTAAAGACAGGGCTATGCTAAAAGAAGCTGCAACCGACCTTGAGTTTGCTAAATATGCAACCAATGCGGATTTCTCAGCTTTACTTAGATAATCAATCTGTTTTATAATTTTTTTAAGGCTGTTTCCTTCGGGAGGCAGCCTTTTTTTATTCTCAATTAATTGGAAAATCCAATAATAATCAGTCCCGGATAGATGATAAACCCTCTGTTAATAAACGGTGATTTGCTTCATAGCGGGTATGCTGCGCCACGATTCCTCCTTCTTCGTTCGTCGGGCGGATGCCTTTTTCTTCAAAAGCTTTCATGAAAGCTCCTACCGGGGCGAAACAACCGAAGTCGACGGCTGTTCCTGCCCAATCCATAATTATACATTTTACTTTTTTCATTCCGGAATAAACGTATTGTGGCAATATTACAATAGACACAACAAAAAATTACGTGTTGGTTACAAATCGGAGGTGTATGCTGTGGCCCTTATCTTACGTGCGTGCGTGAGAGAGGAAAATTTATTTAAGTCGATGAGGTAAAATCGGTTAATGGATAGTATCTTTACCTTCAATTAAATATGTTGAATTATGAAGAAATATGGTTGCTTAATTATTTACAGTGCTTTATTGCTGTTGGGCGGGTTTATGAGCCCTGTCCGCTCTCAATCTGTTCGTATTCCGGAAGTGGGCCAAAAGGCGCTTCTTAGTGATGGTTGGTTTGCCCGGCGGGCGAATGAAATTAATGTCGATGGAAATCAACTTACCTCTACTGCTTTTAATCCGAATGGCTGGATGAAAGCGCGTGTGCCGGGAACGGTATTGGGCACGATGCTGGAAAATAACTTGTTTCCGGCGCCGGAGTTTAGTATGAATAATAACCTGATACCTGATATTTATGATACAGGAAAAGACTTTTACACCTTTTGGTTTATACATCCGTTTGAGGTGAAAGGCTTACGGGGAGAAAAGTTGGTATGGCTGAATTTCCGCGGCGTCAACTACAAAGCGGATATCTTTTTAAATGGTAAACGGATAAATCCGGATACCCATGAAGGGATGTTCCTGCGGAAAAGCTTTAATATAACTCCTTACCTGAAAGGAGAAGGAACCAATCTGCTGGCTGTTATCGTATACCCTCCCGACTATCCCGGCAATCCGAATGGCGGACAGGGAGGCGACGGACAAATAGCCCGTAATGTCACGATGCAATTCACACCCGGTTGGGACTGGATACAACCCGTGCGCGACCGTAATACAGGTATCTGGGATGAAGTATCCATTACAGCCACCGGCAGCGTTAAGATACAACACCCACATGTTGTAACCAGCGTACCGGGAGCCCGAGAACCCGAAGGGAATCAGAAAGAGGCTATTGTAAAAACAACAATAGAAGTAGAAAACAGTTCCTCCGTCGTTCAGACCGGAACAATTGTGTGTGAAACAAACGGAACGAAACAGACGCAAAGCCTGACACTCGCCCCGGGAGAAAAAAGAGAGATTGCATTTAAAGACTTACCGGTGAAAAATCCTCGCCTGTGGTGGCCTAACGGAATTGGGAAACAGGAACTATACGATATGCAACTCTATTTTGAAGCAGGAGGAAAGGTAAGCGACCGCCAAACCCTTCGCTATGGTATCCGTGAAATACGTTCGGAGAAAGACCCGGTTACGGGAGGGCGTAAATTTTATGTAAACGGCCAACCCGTCTATATCACCGGGGGAAATTATATCGCTTCGGACTGGCTGCTTCGCCTTTCGCCCGCGAGGTACCGTGCAGAAGTTCGTTACCATGCGGAAATGAATGTACGTATGATCCGTGTTTGGGGAGGCGCCTTACTGGAACGTCCCGACTTTTATGATGCATGCGACGAATATGGCATTCTGGTATTTCAAGACCTTTGGGGAAGCGGCGACTGTAACGGCGCATGGATAGACCCGCTTAAAATAGATTCGCGCGAACGGCGCTGGGAATATCCCGATAATCACAGCCTGTTCCTTACGTCGGTGGAAGACCAGGTGAAGATGATCCGCAATCACCCCAGTCTTTGCTTATGGTGCGGAGCTAACGAATGGCCTTTGGCAAAAGATATTGACGAACAATTGAAAAACGACGTTTTCCCACGTTTAGACCCTGAGCGCCTGTTTGTAAGTTACTCTACGGATACGGTATTTACACGCAATACGATTGGTGGGGTAGGGGATGGCCCTTATGGCATACAGGAACCGGAATGGTTCTTTACCTTCCGTTCTACGCCGTTTAATCCCGAAGCCGGTTCGGTTGGTTCGCCCGAAGTGGAAAGCATGCGCGAAATGATGACCGGAGAAGAACTGGCCGGATTTCCTGTATCGGGGCAACGGGCGCATCCTGCCTGGCGCTACCATAAAGACCTGGGATACCGCGACCATCTGGAACGTTACGGCGAGGTGACGGATATTGAAACCTATTGTAAATATGCGCAAATTGTAAACTACGACCAATACCGCAGCTTTATGGAAGGTTGGGCTTCCCGTATGTGGGAGTGGTATACGGGTATACTTATCTGGAAAACACAGAATCCCTGGACGTCGTTACGCGGACAGATGTATGACTGGTACCTGGATGTAAATGCGTCGTTATACGGAACACGGAAAGGATGCGAACCCTTACATCCTCAATATAATATCGTAAGCAAACAAGTTGAATTGATAAATACCGCCCTGGGTAGCCATGACGTGCAGGTGAAAGCCCAGGTATATACCCTGCATGGTGAAGTAATCTGGGAAAAAGAAGAGGGAAGCAAAGTGGCGCCTAACAGTGTAAACCGTTTATTCGCTATCCCGGAGCCGGAAGGGGTAACGGGCGTTTATTTCCTTATACTTACCTTATTGGAAAAAGGAAAACAGGTAACGGATAACATTTATTGGCTGACTACCCAGGCGAAAGACTATACAACGCTATCGGGTTTGCCTCGTTCAACACCTGTCGTAACGGCGTCTGTTAAACAGGAAAAAAGCGTGTACACCGGAACGGTTCGGTTGCAGGCGGAACGTATATCGTTCTTTAACCGGATAAAAGTATTGGATAAGCAGACGGGCAAACGTATATTACCCGTACATTATACAGACAATTACATTACGCTGATGCCGGGCGACAAGCGCGAAGTAGCCATCGAATTTACTTCTTCGCTGCCGAAAGAACAAATTGCCATTGTAGTGGATAGTTGGACGGCAGAGCGGCTGGTTTGCCCGGTTGATTAGAAAAGCAGTTCGCCTTTCCCCTGGCGGGTAATCTCAAAATCGTCGGTGGTACAATCTACTATGGTAGACGGCTCTATGCCTCCGTAACCACCGTCGATTACAATAGCTGCCAGGTCTTCGTATTTTTCATAGATCAGTTCCGGGTCTGTTGTATATTCAATCACCTCATCATCATCACGTATGGAAGTGGTCATAATGGGGTTGCCTAATTCATATACCAATTGGCGTATGATGTTATTACCGGGCACGCGTATACCCACCTCTTTCTTGTTTTTGTATATTTTGGGCAGTTCATTGCTTGTGGGCAGGATGAAAGTAAAAGGGCCCGGCAGGTTTTTACGCATTAACTTAAATGCGGCATTGCTTACTTTGGCGTATTCGCTGATATTGGATAAGTCGTAACAGATAATAGACAGGTTACTCTTTTGCGGGTTGATCCCTTTCAACTGGCAAATCTTTTCTACGGCACGTACATTCATGGCGTCGCAACCCATGGCATATACCGTATCGGTTGGATAAATAACCAACCCGCCTTCGCGGAGAACGTCTGCTACCTTACGGATTTCCCTTTGGTTAGGGTTCTCATCATAAATTTTTATCAGCATAAAAATCAGCCATAAATAACCTTCCCATTTTCATCGCAATAAGGTTCCAACCCCTTACTGTATTGATTCATTGCCCGAAGGCTCATCCCCATACTTGAAAAGCCTCCGTCGTGATACAGATTCTGCATCGTCACTTTGCGCGTCAGGTCGGAAAACAGCGTTATACAGTAATCGGCGCATTCGTCGGCTGTGGCATTACCCAGCGGGCTCATCTTATTAGAAAAATCCATCAGGTCTTCCATCCCTTTTACGCCACTGCCGGCAGTCGTTTGTGTGGGCGATTGAGAGATCGTATTGATACGGACACTTTTTTCGCGGCCATAAATATATCCGAAACTCCTGGCAACAGATTCCAGCAGACTCTTTGCGTCGGCCATATCATTATATCCGAAGAACGTACGCTGGGCGGCTACGTAACTAAGCGCTACGACAGAGCCGAACTCGGCAATGGCGTCTTGTTTTTTAGCTACCTGAAGCATCTTATGAAAAGAAATGGCCGATACGTCCAACGTCTTCTCCAGCAATCCGTAATCCAGGTCGTCATAAGGGCGTTTCTTTCTGACATTCGGGCTCATACCAATAGAATGTAATACAAAATCTATCTTACCGCCCAATATTTCTACCGATTTCCGGAATACCATTTCAAGGTCTTCCACGCAGGTTGCATCCGCAGGAAGCGTTTCTACATTTAATTTCTTAGATAAAGCCTCTACTTCGCCCATGCGAACAGCTACCGGCGTATTGCTCAATGTAATCATAGCACCCTCTTCCACGGCCCTTTCCGCCACTTTCCAGGCAATAGACATTTCATTCAATGCGCCAAAAACAATCCCTCTTTTTCCCTTTAATAAATGATAACTCATACTTGAACAATTAAATATCCGGCACAAAAGTACACATTATGTGCAATATTTTGGTAATATTTTGCCATAATTATAGCAAAAGGCAAAAGCCCTCTTCAGGCCGGCCGGCTATGGCCGGTATCTCCCTTTGGGTTGGCGTTGCTATAAACCATCTTTTGACCCACTATGTGGTGATAATGAAAACAAGCTGTAATTCTTTGTTTTTGTATAGGATAATTTCGTATAGTCGTTTCATTCATTTCCACCACTCACGATTGTGAACGGATACGGTCACAATCGTGGCAGGATCCGTTCACACCCGTGAGAGCACCCGTTCACACCTGTGAGCGGTAGAAAACAGGATAAACAAAACAGTAATTAATCGTATATAAAGCATTAAAACGATGAGTTTACGTTATGACTTCCATGAAAAAAGAAATATTGGGGGGAGGTGTTCTCCAAAGTACGCCGACTTATACAAATCCGCAATTGATGTAAAAGAAAGCGAGATTGAAAGGCTTATAGTGATTGAATCGTTTCTTTGAAAAACAGCAAGTTGTGCGGAAAGCCCTTCGAAGATTGCTAAATAGTTACAATAGCATACTCGCCACCGGGAAAGGTAAAGACCGGCCAACGGATGATTATCCGCTTCAATAACTTCCCCGGCCAGGAGTTCGGCATTGTGAACGGAGTAGTAAACGCTATCTCCTGATACAACGCTTCTTTATGCCGTTGAGAAAAGTGTTGAAAGAAAGGTTTTAGAAAATTCTAATCCGGTTGTTGCAAACGTATATCCTCCGTTACGGAAACGTTTCTGATCACCAGGGCTTTTCTGCATCCGGAAAAATTGATTATCTTCGCAGACAACTTTTATCAATACTAATTCTATACCAACATGAAACTTTTTTTTATTATAACACTTTTCTGTATGGCCTTTCTGGGTTGTACCCAAACGGAGCAGGCCGATAAGCAGCCTTTTAAGATGATTATGCCGGTTGATTTTTCGCATGTGAAGATTACCGACGGGTTCTGGGCGCCGCGACTTCACAATCATGCAACAACGACGCTGGCGGTGTGTATCGACCAGATTGAGAACCGGACGGGACGTATACGCAACTTTGAAAATGCCGCGAAAGGCGAAGGCGAACATTCGGGTATTTTCTTTGATGATTCAGACGTCTACAAGGCGCTTGAAGGCATCGCCTATACGCTGGCCAACCATCCCGACCCGGAACTGGAACGCAAGGCGGACGAATGGATAGACAAGTTCGCCGCCGCCCAGCAGCCCGACGGATACATCAACACGTTCTACACGCTGACCGGCTTAGACAAACGCTGGAGTAATATGGACAAGCACGAGATGTACTGCGCCGGACATATGACCGAGGCAGCCGTGGCTTACTATCAGGCAACAGGGAAGCGCAAGCTGCTGGATGTGGCCATCCGGATGGCCAACCACATGATGTCGCTCTTCGGGCCGGGCAAGCGTCACTGGGTGCCGGGGCATGAGGAGATAGAACTGGCGCTGGTGAAGCTTTACACCGTGACCGGCGAAGAGCAATACCTCGACTTTGCCAACTGGCTGCTTGAGGAACGCGGACACGGATACGGAAGCAAAGGAGATGAAGGCAACTGGAATCCGCTTTACTACCAGGACGACAAGCCCGTCCGCGAGATGACGGACATTGCCGGACACGCCGTTCGCGCGATGTACCTGTACTGTGGTATGGCCGACGTAGCCGCGTTCCGGCGTGACACGGGATACATCGAGGCCATGCACCGCCTCTGGGACGACGTCGTGCTGCGCAACATGTACATCACCGGCGGCATCGGCTCCTCGCATCACAACGAAGGCTTTACCGAAGACTACGACCTGCCGAACGAAGAAGCCTACTGCGAAACATGCGCCTCGGTCGGGATGGTTTACTGGAACTGGCGCATGAACCAGTTCACGGGCGACGCAACCTATATCGACGTACTGGAACGTTCGATGTATAACGGCGCGCTGGCGGGTATCTCGCTGGTGGGCGACCGCTTTTTCTATGTCAATCCGTTGGCGTCGAAAGGCGGTCATCACCGTCAGGCGTGGTACGGATGCGCTTGCTGTCCGAGCCAGGTTTCGCGCTTCCTGCCTTCCGTTGGCAATTATATCTACGGCCTTTCCACCGACGCCTTGTGGGTGAACCTTTACATTGGCAATACAGCCGGGTTTGAACTAAATGGAAAGGCTGTCCGGCTGCGCCAGGAAACCGGCTATCCGTGGGATGGAGCCGTTACGCTGGTTATCGAATCCGTATCGGCGCCGTTGAAGGAAGCCATCCGGCTGCGCCTGCCCGGCTGGTGTGCGTCGTACATGATAGCGGTCAACGGCGAAACAATCGCTTCGCCGCATACAGACAAGGGTTACGCCGTAATCGCCCGCGAATGGAAAGCCGGCGACCGGATCACCCTTTCATTTGACATGCCGGTAGAAGTCGTCGCTGCCGATCCGCGTGTTACGGCCAACGCCGGCCAACGGGCCATTCAGCGCGGTCCGCTCGTCTACTGCGTGGAAGAAGCCGACAACCGCGACGGTTTCGACCAGATTGCCCTATCGCCGGAAACGACGTATCAGGCCGAATTCCGTCCTTCGTTGCTCAATGGCGTTACGACCGTCACGGCTA
>JAISXD010000035.1 GCA_031270665.1 Tannerellaceae bacterium
GGGTACGAATGATCAGGGCGTCTGCGTCTTTTATCAATTCCGGCGTAAATCCACTATCGGATGCATAGACAACTTTATCGGCTATGGTTTCGATCACCCCTTTTATATATGGGATATTCTTATCTACAACTACTTTCATCGGGTATGCTTTTGAAAAACGACGTAAATGTAGGATTAATGTGGTATATGGCAAAAGGAAAGAGAGGTTTTCTATTAATCCGGTGTCCCTGCGAGATGTCATTTATCCAGATGTCTGGTGCAGCTTAGAGGGTAAAGGCAAGAACTTTCCCTTGCCCTTCCCCGCCCCCTCCCAATGTAAACCTTATTCCATACGTATGGGACAAACAACGTCATACTATGAGGAAACCCACCCGTTCTATTGGGGCGACTTGTTGGGTCTATTGGGAGCGATCTTGAAAATTAAACACCATAAAGTTTGCATGGTATGAACAAAAGGGGTATTTTTGTGCTTGTTAAACAGGCATTTAATGAGCATTTACTTTTAATAGCGAGTCTAAAAGCAGTAATCCATAATGTGTTTTAACAACTATTCCAATGAACGATAGCTTTTTATATAAACTCCGTAGTGGAAAACCATCTAAAATACTCTTTTATTTGAAAGAATATCCGCGGATGTGTATACCGAAATGTTTTTTCAGAATACGGAGAAAGGGATATTTACAACAAGTAGAAGAACGTTCTGATAAGACATACATATATGAGCGTGTGGATTATTATAATAAGATGCAGCGCCCGACAACATTGCCGGATACGATCCTGCATGAATATAAACATTGGTATTACGTGTATTTGGATAAAGTTAAAAGATTCCGTCCGTCTACTTTTCATAAGGTATATTATTTCGATTTGCAGGATGTGGCCCGTTGGTTTAATCAAGACTTGCGTATAGGCTATATCCCGGGTGATGTATATTTTACTCCCCAATTTCCTGCTATCGTAAAGAGTCGCCTGTTGAGCGATGACAATGAATATTCAGTTGTGCTTAAACTGGATAAACTGCGTCATTTCATGTTTATAAACGATCCGGTTCCTTTCCGGAAGAAAGCGAATCAGGCTATATTCCGTGGGAAGATACGTTTTAGTCGTGTTCGCGAGAAGTTTCTTCGGATGTACTTCGATACTTCAATCTGTGACTGCGGGGTAGTAGGGAAGAATGACGGCTATCCTGAGAAGTGGGTCACACCGAAGAAAACGATTCGTGAACACCTTAACTATAAATTCATTATGACGCTGGAAGGAAATGATGTGGCTTCTAATCTGAAATGGGTGATGTCTTCCAATTCTATTGCTGTAATGACACAACCTACCTGTGAAACCTGGTTTATGGAAGGAAAGCTGATAGCCGGTTATCACTATATCCGGATACAGGACGACCTTTCTGATCTGGAGGAGAAGCTGACTTATTATATCGATCATCCGGCAGAAGCAGAACAGATTGTGCATAACGCTCATGAGTATGTATCCCAATTCTTTGATGAAGGTCGTGAAAGGCTCATCTCTTTATTGGTGATGGATAAGTATTTCAATATGACAAAACAATAAATGATATGATACACATAGCTTGTAATATCGACACTCGTTTCACGACGCATTGTGCTGTGACACTTGTATCCCTGTTTGAAAACAACAAAACTTCTGATATATGCGTGCATATAATAGCTTCCGGTCTGCCGGATGCCGATCAGGAAATACTGAAGAATCTGGCGGTACGTTATGGAAATGAAGTGCGCTTTTACTTCCCGCCTTCCGACTTATTGAGCAGTTTCTCCATAAAGAAGTGCGGTAAGCGGATATCAATGGCTGCTTACTATCGTTGTATGCTTTCCGTTATTCTGCCTGAGCAACTGGACAAGGTACTGTATCTTGATTGCGACATTGTGGTTTTAGGGGATATTATGGAACTTTGGGAAACCGATATGTCAACATGCGGCGTAGCCTGTGTGGACGATATCAGCAAAGATGAAGATGAGCGATATGAAAGGCTTCATTACGATAAGTCCTATTCTTATTTCAACTCCGGCGTATTGCTTATCAATCTCTCTTATTGGCGGGAACATGAGGTAGATAAGCAATGTGTACGTTATTTCCGGACTTATCCGGAACGGATTCTCTTCAACGACCAGGATTTGCTGAATGTTGTTTTGTACAAGGACAAAGTGTTTGTTCCCTTGAAGTGGAACATGCAAGATGGGTTTTATCGATACGGAATTGAAAAGAAAGTTTCCGATTGGCCTGCGTTCAGGCAGGCATTATTGCACCCTGTCATTCTTCATTATACGAATAAGAAACCATGGAATTACGACAGTATGCATCCGCTGAAGGGTGAATATTACAACTATCTGGATATGACCCCCTGGAAAGGAACGCGTCCACTCTCTTCATTTAAATCACGTCTGCAATGGTGGGCAAAGATTTTTCCTTATAAGGTTGGATTGAGGAAACGTAAGTATGTGAAGCTTCTGGCCGGGGGCTAATTGATCTCTTTCTGCAGTAATCAGGGTAGGTATTAATAACTTGAGATAGTTATTGAAACGTACTCTATACTTGGTTCCTTCTCCGGGGCACAAACAGGCAGCCGCTTAATTTTCCTATTAATAAGACAAGCATTTAATCATCATATCTTATCCAACCCCTTTGTATACTTCAGCCAATAGTATTTAAAGGGGTTTTTGTATTTCAATTGCTTCCATGGGCGGCTTCCATGTGGGCGATGCCATACGGTAAGTGTTGTGAAAAGGTAGTTGATGAACCCTCGGGCTTGCTACCTATCCAAATGCCTGCTGATATGTTGACCGTTGAAACGCAACGGGAAGATGTTCCTCTCGATGAAGTGCGTTTTTACTTCCCATACCGTGCGGCGTAGGCCAATAAAACACGATAACACCTGCCCAAATTCCGTCCCGACGGGACGGGGGATAACCCAACACCCCATCTTCTACCAATATATTATCCCTACGGGATATTTGCAAGCACGTTTCCTGACGCGTCACCGTACCCTTCAGCGTAATCTCCCGCGTGCACTTATCCGTTATGATTTTGAAAAACGGTGTAGATTTAGGATTAATGCTCTATGCAAAAAGAAAAACAAGTATTAAGGCAAATGAGTTTAAGTTTTATAAAAAAGACTGTAATCCATTGACTCTTTTTTCCCTTTGTCAAAAGAATACAGCAATGCCGGATTGTATGTACTTGTTGTTTTGGTTTCATCAAGCTGTATTAGTATTCCGGTGGAGAGGACTTTTCGTTGAAAATTCCGTCGGTCAAACGTCTTTTCTGTAATGATCTCATAAATTCTCCTTAGTTCACTCAAGGTGAACTTTTCCGGCAGTAGTTCGTA
>JAISXD010000084.1 GCA_031270665.1 Tannerellaceae bacterium
ATCAAGATTACGGTCGTATTCGCCTCCATCGATACCGAAACCGGTTTTGGCGCCGAGTTTAAACTCTTTCTGCGCATCGTCGTACAACAGGCGGTCAAGCGCCACGACACTTTTCTTCCATTCGTTCACGATATGGATAATGTCGCCGGCAGTTATTTCACCGATATTTTTCCCGAACCGTTCCTGTATTTTGTCGATAGCCCAACTCCATTCGTAAGTATAGTAGTTACGGTGCATGACGGCAAATGCTCCGGCCACAGTGTCGAGCGAAGAGATAACGCCTGTTTCGATATCCGACAGCAATTGTTCCACCTCGCTTTTGGGAACAATCAGTCCTGCCAAATCGAGCCATTCGCCCCTGCCTGCGTGAGTATCAGGCAACAAGCGTTTGCGGATGGCTTCGTTATCTTCGAAAGTTTCGCCTTCCAAACGTTTGATAATTGAATTGCCCAGAAATTTATTGATTGCCATTTCGTAGAGCTGCAAGCCGTTTTCCAACGAATGGGGTTTGATTTTTGCACTTTGGTAGGAATAGAATCCGGATGTTTCGCCCGATATTTTTTTCAACATCTGCAGTATATCTATGGCTTTTATCATCCGGTGAACGGTAAAAGGGCTAAGCAGGTTGAAATTGATACAATCGAGCCGGTGCGGGTCGGTACGGCGGTCACGCTTAGGCCACTTTTGCGCATCCCGTATGGTGCCCACACTCCGCAAATTGACGCCCGGCACAAGCAGGCTGTCATCGTCGCTTTCGATAAGGTACGAAAAAGGAATATCCGATGTATCCGAATTTTTGTAGTGCCTGCCCATAACCAGTGTAAAAGGTCCGATTTTGGCGGGCCAAAGGATATATGAATCGCTTGTCGTTTTCGAGCCACGTTCTATAATACCCTGATGGATAGGCCCCAGCTTATACATGTGATTGCTTTGATTTGAGCCGCTACCGGCGTTCAGGAACGAATAGTAGCCGGCTATCAAAAGGGTGGATTTGTGATGGGTTACCGTATAAGGTCCTGCAAAAATAGCGCAAGCTTCGCCATGCAAGCCTTGGCAGTTGGCAAAAAACAGCGAATTCTCGGCAGAATATTGTTTGCTCAGAATACAGCCTTGCCCAATAAACGTGTGAAACACTTCGGCTCCCTGCGACACTTCCGAACCTGTGCAGGCAATGAAATTTTCGGCAATAACTCCTGTTCCGAAATACGTTGGCGCATCTTGGTTGCTGTTTATTGTTCCGTTGAAAAGACGGTACACTCCTTCGAGCCGTGCATGAGCGCCTATCCGTACATTCCGCAATGTGTGACAGTTAATCAGCCAGGCGTGTTCACCTACAACGCCTTGGTCCGAAGATACCGAACGTGCATATGCGTCTATCATGTCGCTTATCCTGTCAATCACAGCAGTTCTGTGTCTGTAAAGAGCGAGAATGTATGCCATATGCGCTGATAAATAGTCATATATGGGAACTTCACGACCTCCTGTTTCATTAAGAACGCTGACCGGCGTCCCATTACCAAAACTGCTGACGCCATCGACAGCCAAGGTCCCGACATTCTCGATTACAACATTATCGGATAAGATATAATTGGCTATATAATTACGTATTTGTCCGATATAGACATTATTTCCTATCCGACAATTGTGGATGGAAGCATTGAAAATGCCGGTATGCTTTTTTACGCCTCCAAAAAATTCAACTTCGTTTTCGAATAATCCCATTTGGATAATACCCGAAAAATGACTGTGCCGGACATAGGCCGGACTGAAATTTTCGGCTACTTCAATTTTACTCCAATCCTCGCAGGTACACATTTGTCCTGTCAAAACACCTATTTCATAATCTGTTAACTTTCGATACATCTTGTCGTTCTATTACTCAATACAAACTTTCCAAACACCAAAAGTAAGCATATTATCATTAGATTTATGGGAATCCCGTTTGAATTCTTTAGTGAACAGCATTGTCGGGGAATTTCATCCCTGTCTTGGGCGATTCGAGCAGCTTGGTAGGGTCGGAACTGATGTATCCGTCCAGCATCAGAGTGTCGTTATCAGCCGTGAACGGAGGTGAGGATTGACCGCGGGAGGACGCAGGTGGAGATTGATACCGTGACGGCGCCTGTGATGGCGCTACGGCGGGGAAGCAGAGGAACTGGTTTATTCTTATTATAAAACTATTCTGAATAAAAAACGAATCCTTCCGAAGCGTCGTGTATAAATTCGAATTCTAATGTTCTTGCTAATCCTTCCTCTAATGAATAAGGAGGTTGGAATCCGGCAGATAGCACTTTTGTTGCATCAAATTGTGTAGTGGCATTAAATTTCTTTATTCGCACCGAGCTAATCGTTCTTTTTTTATGAGTAAGCCATGCTAAGAAATCAAAACTATATCCCCCTAACATTCCCAATACATAAGGAAGATGAACGGAAGGTATATGTTTTTTTAAAACCTTACTGACATGGAAAACCAATTCATTCATCGTTAAATCCGGCTTGTCAATATAATTATAAACATTATATCCATTCTGTTTATTTTCAATTAAAAAACGAATAAATACAACAATATTACCCACATAAGCCATTGACTTTTTATTATTCCCATTCCCTACCATCATAAACTTTCTGGAAGAAATCTGTTTCAATAAATTATAAACATTACCTCTGTTACGTTCACCGAAAATAACAGTAGGACGAAGAATATTTATATTCCAATCCGAATGCGACTGATACCATTTCTTTAACACTTGCTCAGCCAGCCATTTACTTTTCCCATAATGATTAAACGGGTCTGTTGGATGCTCTTCATTGGGATTTTCTTTATTAAGCCCATAAACAGCTACTGAACTTGTGAATACAATCCGACTGATACGGTTTTCTTCCATCGCAGTCAGTGTATGTTTCATCCCCTCTACATTTACGTCATAATAAAGAGAAGTAGGCGAAACATCATCCCGATGTTCAGCAGCCAGTAAAACCACTAAATCAGCATCCTTTAACCAAGTAGAGAGTTTATCTTTATCCAACACATTCGCAATAACAGTAATATCCGGGAAAGAAACACTCTGTTGTTTATCAACATTGAGGATATTATAGTTCTGTTTCAATAACTCAATAAGTCGTGTCCCTACAAAACCTGAACCGCCAATAATCGCTATTCTTTTTATTTCATTTGAAAAAGGAATAAACACTTTCTTCATTTTCCTGCTTTTCTACCTATTTCTTAACGAAAGCATCTTTTACCAAAAGATATCCTATTGCTCCACAGAATGCCAGGAATACAAAGCCGACTAAAATAAGCGCTCTCCTGGGAGATGATTTTTCCAACGGAACCGTAGCCGGTTCAATTACCGTGTAAACCGGCGTTTGTTCCTGTATGCGAAGCCTGTTTTGTTCTAACTGTTG
>JAISXD010000001.1 GCA_031270665.1 Tannerellaceae bacterium
TTTGTATTTCTGGCATTCTGTGGAGCAATAGGATATCTTTTGGTAAAAGATGCTTTCGTTAAGAAATAGGAACGCCATCCAATAGCAATCCATTGTTTTTTTCTTACTTTTGTCGTTTGTATATTTACATTAATAAGAGTAAGAAAAAGAGTTATGGAAATTGCGCGTAAGTATAATCCCACGGATGTAGAGGGGAAATGGTATCAGTATTGGTTGGAGAACGGTTTTTTCAGGTCTGTGCCTGATGAGCGTGAGCCATATACAATCGTCATACCTCCGCCTAACGTCACCGGCGTGCTACATATGGGGCATATGCTCAATAATACCATTCAGGATATACTTGTGCGGCGGGCGCGTATGCAGGGTAAGAACGCCTGTTGGGTTCCCGGAACCGATCATGCGTCTATCGCTACAGAAGCCAAAGTGGTGGCTAAACTTGCGAAAGAAGGCATTGGCAAAAATGACCTGACGCGCGAACAATTCCTCGAACATGCCTGGGAATGGACGCATAAACATGGCGGTATCATCCTTGAACAATTGAAAAAGCTGGGCGCTTCCTGCGATTGGGACAGGACGTGTTTTACGATGGACGAAGCGCGGTCTGAAAGCGTCATTAAAGTCTTCTGCGATTTATACAGCAAAGGGTTAATTTACCGGGGCGTCCGGATGGTTAATTGGGATCCGGCCGCTCAGACGGCTATTTCGGACGAAGAAGTGATCCATAAAGAAGAACACGGAAAGCTATATTATATAAGGTATAAAGTGGAAGGCGAAGACGGATATGCGGTGATTGCCACTACCCGTCCGGAAACTATTTTCGGCGACGTAGCTGTCTGCATCCATCCCAACGACCCGAAAACGGCTCATCTGAAAGGGAAAAAAGTGATTGTTCCCATTGCGGGCCGGGTAATACCTGTTATAGAAGATGAGTATGTAGATACGGCGTTCGGAACGGGATTCCTGAAAGTAACCCCTGCACATGATGTAAACGACTATCTGTTGGGAGAAAAACACAATCTCGAATCGATCGATATTTTCAACGATAACGGCACATTAAATGCCTACGGTTTACAATACGAAGGCATGGACCGCTTTGACGTACGCAGGAAAATAGACAAAGCCCTTGAAGAGATGGGGCTGATGGAAAAAGCGGAAGCTTACACAAACAGCGTGGGATACTCGGAACGTACCGATGTGCCTATCGAGCCTAAACTGTCTATGCAATGGTTCCTCAAGATGGAAAGCCTGGCCAGGCCGGCTTTGGAGGCGGTAGAAAATGATACGATTCAATTCCATCCGGTTAAGTTCAAGAATATGTACCGCCATTGGATGGAGAACATTAAAGACTGGAATATCAGCCGCCAATTATGGTGGGGGCACCGTATCCCCGCTTATTATTTGCCGGAAGGCGGATTTGTTGTTGCCGAAACGGCGGAAGAAGCGTTACAGGCCGCCCGTGAGAAAACAGGCGACAGTAATCTTCAACTAACTGATTTACGGCAAGACGAAGACTGCCTCGATACCTGGTTCTCCTCCTGGTTATGGCCTATTTCCGTATTCGACGGCATTAATCGCCCCGGCAATACAGAGGTCAATTATTACTATCCCACCAATGATTTGGTTACTGCCCCTGAGATTATATTCTTCTGGGTAGCGCGGATGGTTATGTCGGGATATGAATATCGCCATAAACCCTGTTTCCATAACGTATATTTTACAGGTATCGTACGGGATAAGCTCGGACGGAAGATGTCTAAATCGTTAGGCAACTCGCCCGACCCTATCGAGTTAATGAATACCTATGGAGCCGATGGCGTGCGTATGGGAATGCTCCTCACCTCCCCCGCCGGCAACGATTTGCCTTTCGACGAAAGTTTATGCGAGCAGGGGCGCAACTTTAACAACAAGATATGGAATGCCTTCCGTTTAGTAAAAGGCTGGACGGTAGACGATACAATTCCTCAGCCCGAAGCTTCCGCCATCGCTGTCAAATGGTTTAAGATGCAATTAGGCGAGACCATTGCGGAAATGGACGGTTTATACGATAAATACCGTCTGAACGAAGCGCTCATGACTGCCTACAAACTATTCTGGGACGAATTCTCTGCCTGGTATCTGGAATTAATCAAACCGGGTTTTGAACAACCCATCGATACGCTTACCTACCAGGCTACACTCGGCTTCTTTGATGCACTGCTCCGGCTGTTACATCCGTTTATGCCTTTTATTACAGAGGAACTCTGGCAAGCCTTAGCGCCCCGGGAAAAAGGCGAAAGTATCATGATATCACCGGCGCCTCAACCCCAAAAAGCGGATAATAGCTATCTGAGCGCTTTTGAAATAACAAAAGAGATTATCGGCGGTATCCGCACCGTACGCTTACAAAAGAATCTACCGAATAAAGAACCCGTCGCCCTGCAGGTATTGGGCGAACACGACAGTTCGTTCAACCCGGCTATTTCAAAACTGTGCAACCTCTCAAGTATCTTAAAGGTAGAAGAGAAAGCTGCGGGAGCCGTTTCCTTTTTAGTACGTACCACCGAATACGCCATCCCGCTGGGCAGCCTGATTGATGTAGAAGAAGAGTTGGCGAAACTGGAAGAAGAACTTACCTATCTGAAAGGATTCCTTCAATCGGTCATGGCGAAGCTAACCAACGAAAGCTTTGTAAGTAAAGCGCCAGCGAAGGTAATTGAGATGGAACGTAAAAAACAGGCGGATACCGAAAGCAAAATAAAAAGCATAGAAGAAGCAATTGTTTCATTAAATAACTAACTATTATGAAAAATACAAGAAGAACCTTTTTCAGGCAAAGTTTGGCCGGCGCATTGATACTCGGCGCTTCGGGAGTAGTTAATGCTGCGGGAGCCGGCAACAGGGCGAAAGTAAAGGGCAAAAAAGCCGTAAATCCGTTCCGGCTGGGTATGGCCGGTTATACATTCGTTCATTTTGATTTAGACACTACGCTAAAGACCTTGCAGCGTCTTGACATTCATTATCTGTGCATCAAAGATTTTCACCTGCCTTTGGATAGTACCGACGCGCAGATAAAAGCGTTCCACGAAAAGTGCGCCGCCCATAAAGTAACCGGATACGCCGTAGGCCCTATCTATATGAAGACTAAAGAAGAGGTAGACCGCGGTTTTGAGTATGCCAAACGGGTAGGCGTTAAATTAATTGTAGGCGTACCTAATTACGACCTGCTTCCGTATGTAAATGAAAAAGTACAGCAGTACGACTTCCATTATGCCATCCACCTGCATGGCCCCGACATTAAGGAATACCCGGATGCAACCGATGCGTGGAACCACACAAAAGACTTAGACCGCCGTATGGGTATGTGCCTGGATATCGGGCACGACTTACGCAACGGATGCGATCCGGTGGCCGACTTAAAACAATATCAGTCCCGCGTATTCGATATGCATATAAAAGACGTAACCGACTCTACAAAAGCAGGATCCGGAATCGAGATCGGACGTGGAAAAATAGATTTCCCCGCCCTGATAAAGACGATGAGGGAAGTAAATTACACCGGTATGTGCAGCCTCGAATACGAGAAAGACATGAAAGACCCATTCCTCGGAATTGCCGAATCAATCGGTTACTTTAAAGCTGTCAGCGATTTAGCATAGTAAATGTATGAGAAGTACGATCTGCCTGTTTATCCTATGCCTATGTACAGCCTGTAGCCAGATGCGCTTTGTGGGTATAGAAACATTTAACCCGGCTGAAATTACGTATCCTAATCATGTAAGGAACGTATTGATTGTTAACAATGCAGTCTCTCAACTGCCGGATAGCGGTTATGAATACAAGATAAACGGCGTTTTGCAAGATACCTGCAAAGCGCATGCCGATAGCGCCTTATTCGACGCTTGCAGGGCATTGGGTGAAGCGATTGTTGAAACAGGCTTTTTCAGCGATGTACTTCTTTTTGATGAAAACACGCGTAAAGACAATTCCGGCCTCCTCGATGTAAGGCTTACGCAAGAGGAGGTACAGGCTCTTTGTGAAGAAACCGGAGCAGACGCCGTTATATCGATAGACCGTTTACTTTTTAATATGAAAAAGGAAGTTGCCGTTTTCAGGGAAGGGTATGTATCTGGAACGATCGATATTGAGATGAAAGGAATCGTCCGAAGCTACTTACCATCTAAAGAAACGCCGCATGCTACGGTAGTAATAGCAGACAGCCTTTTTTGGGGCGAAGAAGCTTTCGATATAAGAATCCTGAATCAACTACTCCCGCTGCCCGATAATGCGCTGCGAATGGCAGGGGCCTATATCGGAAATAAAACTCATCCGGTATTTGTGCCTCATTGGGACAGAGAAAACAGATGGTTTTTTACCGGACCAGGCGCCCGTTGGAAAAAAGCATCCGCATATGCTGCCAAAAACAAATGGGGCGAAGCATTGGAGGAATGGTCGTATATCTACGACAACAGTTCCAATTGGAAAAGCAAAGCCAAATCAGCCTCTAATACGGCCCTGGCGTATGAACTAACCGGCGATTTGGATAAAGCGCTTCTTTTGGCAACCGAAGCCTGTGAGCTATATGAAAAGAATGCCGGAGAAAACAATCCTTATACATACTATCAATATCTCTATAAAGAAACGCTTGCTAAACGAATCCGGTCTGAAAAAAAACTAACGCTTCAAATTGGAGAAGAATAACCCGTTTATTTATAAAATAGTATTACTTTTGTCCAATTTCACAAAAGGGGAATTAAAAATAGCATGAGTGCAAATAACGCAAAAATTCAATCCGTAATAGAAAATACGTTTACGTCTGTCATTAAAAAGCTGACAAAAAACGAGTCTGCAAACCCTATTTGCGATTTATACGCCATGGCGGATGCAGAAAGTGGCGAGCTGCAAATTTTTGATGAAGAAGAGAACCTACTGGAAAAAGTCGTTATTTTTGACTGGGTAAACAGCAAAGAAGATGACGATACATTCAACAAAAAAGTAGCGGCCCTTGTAAAGACAGTACTTACTACGCTCGCCTCCAGGAATATGTTCGACCGCCCTTGTTTCCTGAAGCCTTTCTCTGTAAATTTAGTAGACGATAATTTTATTGAAATAGAAGAACTTCTTTTTATTGACAACAACACCTTCCGCCTGGACGACCCTCTGTTAAAAGATTTAGATGCCGAATTAGACGATTTCCTGAACCATCTCTTATCCGATTAATAGCGTGTATACGGTATGTGTTAGTTGTTCCGTTTATATTCCTGCGGCGTAATTCCGAATTGTTTTTTAAAGCATTTGCTGAAATAAGCGGGATTGTTGAATCCTAACTGATAGGCTATCTCGGCAATTGTAAACTCGTTGTCTTCTTTTAATAATTGTTGCCCTTTATTCATCTTCAGGTAAATCAGGTAATCGTTTGGCGTCATCCCCGTTATATCCTTTATACGATTAAAAAAGCGGGTTCTTCCCATTCCCAGTTTTTCATACCATATTTTTGTATCAAAGGCCTGGTTGTCGCTATTTTCTTCCACAACTAAGTGGGCGGCCGCTAAAAAGTTCTTTTCCCGCTCGTTGGTCGCCATTTCAAGCATTTTCCCTTGTTGTTCCAGCGTTTGTTGCAAGATAAATTGCTTACTCTTTATCAAATAGTTGCAACGAAGGAACAGGATACGTATATTAAATGGCTTAACGAAGTAATATTCCGCGCCACACCGGATACTTTCTACATTTTGCTGATCGGAAGGTTGAGAAGTTAATAAAACAACCGGTATATGGTGGGTATAAATATTCGATTTCAGTTTAGAACACATCTCGATGCCCGATAATCCCGGCATATTTATCTCGCAGATAATAATATCCGGCTTTTCTTCCATAATATATGCATATCCGCTGCCGGCATTGTCAAACTCCGCCACCTCATAATGCATGGAAAAAGTCTCTTTCAATAAATGACGCATCTCATCATCGCCTTCCACCAATACCATTTTATACGCCTTCTTATTCGTTTCTGTTGCTGTTTCCGGCAATAAATCCGCGTTGTCTTCGTCAATCATATCGGAAAGGGAGAAGGGTTGCGGTTGTTCGGGCGCTTCCTGTTCGTCTTGTATATCTTCCATGTCGAGGTGGGCGATACCTGTGGGGATAGATACAATTAAGATGATTTCATCTTCTTCGCGTGAAACGCTGACCGAACCTTTATGTAAGGAAAGGATTCCTCTACTGAAAGCGATCCCGATATCGCCATCGGGCAACATCGATATATCCGAAAACGATTCCGTCCCATTTAATACATCGGCCAGCTCATCCCACTCTTTTTTATTCTTGCTTCCGGCTATTTGTGTAACCTGCACTTTCCAGTAGCCGGTTATGCTGTGAATGGAAATCGTAACCGTATCTTTGGGCGACGAGGCTTTAAAGATAAACGACATCAGATTATAAAATACTTTCTGCATCTGGCGCTGGTCAAACCATACGGGGGCATACTCGCTACGCTGATTGAATTTAAAGCCTATTTCTTTCTCGGAGGCATAATCGCTGAAGTTCGTATAAATCGCTTGTATGAACGTTACCAGGTCATACTTCCCGATCTGCAGGCGAAGTTTGTTTTGCTCCATTTTGCGGAAGTCAAGCATTTCAGTTACAAGATCCTGTAAGCGCGAGACCTGCCTTTTTATTTTCTCCAATTTGTTTTTCCCCCTCACCGGAACTTCCGGCATACGGTCGATAAGAGATACAATAATGCTCAGGGGAATACGGAACTCGTTGGAAACAGCCACAAAAAAATCCATCTTATTCTTATTCAGTTCTTCTATCCTTACCACCTCTCTTCTTTCCATTTCCAAAGATGCTTCCAGTAAAGCCCGGCTCTTATAGATACGTATAATTAAAACAATAACTGCCGTCAACAACAACAGATATACAAGATAAGCCGGGATAGTCCGCCATAGCGGCGGCTTTATAACAATAGTCATTTCGGCGGCTTTGCTCTTATCTCCGGCTTCTCTTACCGTAAGTTTATAAGTGCCCGGACGCAACGAATTATAAACAATTGTTTTATGATTAACCCCTGTCCAATAATCTTCCTCCAGGCCTTCCAGCATATATTCATAGCTTGACGTACGCGATGCAAGATAATCGGAAGAGGCAAATTTCAAGCTGATCGTATTCTTATTGTAAGGCAAAACAATTTCATTGGTCCGAGACAAATCTTTCTTCAGCAAAGATGATTTCCGGTCCATAACTTGTAAAGAACTTAGATACAGGGAATACGGCGTGCGTACCGAAACGACGTTGTTCCCCGAAAAACAAAATAAACCATACAGGCAACCGGCATATATCCTGTTTTCCCCGATTGAAACATACAAACCACATCCGCCAATAAAGGCCGTCAGCGGGGAAGATTGATTAATCCGTATATGATAGGAAGAATAAACCGTGTTGTCCGGAGCAATATTCATCAGGGTAATACCCTTATTCGAAGTGATAACCAAATGGTTTTCGGGTGAAAATGCCACATTGTAGCAAATATTGCTCAACAGATTGCGTTTTTCTTCATTAAATACATGGAAGGTATCGGCGGTATGATTATATTTTAGTATGCCCGACTTCAACGTCACGAAATACAATCCTCTTTTATAATCTCCGTCTATTTTTATGATGGCGCTTGGTATCCGGCTATCCTGGCTTATACCATTCCCATAGGAATGTAAAACCTCATTGGTTTTGAGGTCGATCGTAAACAATCCCCGCCGGAAGGAAGAAACCCACAACGTGTTTTTCTCATCTAAAAACAACGTACGGATAATGCCGGAACAACGTTCGCGCAAGGCGGCGTCTTCAAAAAACCAATCAATAGCAAGCGTTTTCCGGTTTAATTTGAACAAACCATTCTGCGTATGCAAAATCAGGCAATCCCTCCAGGGGACAAAATTTTCAATAATATGCCGGTAAACATCAGATAAGACGTCGCTTTCTATCCGTTTGACGGTTTGTGTCTTCAGGTCAAGATAACATACCCCTTCCATATAAACGCTGATGAATAAGCGGTCGTATGCTTCATCATACCAAAGCGCTTTTATTTTGTTTCCGGGCAAACCGTTTGCACGGGTGAGATGTTCGAACGAATTACTGCCTGCCTTAAGGATATTAATACCGCTTCCCTCCGTGGCAAAATACATGTTTCCGTATTTATCCTTTGTAATTTGCCCAATCATAGCGCCATGCAAACGCCGGGGACTGCTTTCGTCGGTAGCATAAAACGTATAATTATCTATCAAAGGATGATGGTATCTTACATCGCCGTAATAAGAACCAATCCACATCGTTCCCTGCCGGTCGGAGAAAAGAGCGGATATCATAGACTCCTTTAATATATGCTGCTTCAGTTCAAAGGCTCCATCCTCCTTTTTCAGCAACTGATAGGTTCCGGTAAGCGTGCCTATCCAGATCGTTTTCGCAACATCCTCCTGTATACACAGGATATGATTGGGGATACGTATTTTTTCCGTTCCTTCCCGGGTAATATGCAACAGCACCGGCTCCCGATTGGGCGGGAACAAATAAATCTGGTATTTCTGAGTGGCAGCCCAGACAGATCCGTCGGTATCTTTATAAAAATAAACAATATGTTCTTCAGGCAACAAGACTTTTTCAATACAGCCCTTTTCCGTATTAGCCACATAAACGCCCGAAGGCGTGCCTATCCAGAAAACACTTTCTTCCGGACTTATAATAGCGGTGGCATAACGGACAGAGTCGGGCAGCGTAAAGAGCGCCCGGCTTGTCCTCGTTTTCGGATCATAAACAGAAAACACCTTGTCGGCAGACAAATAGTATATACCGTTCTCCGAATAACAAATAGAATAGGTTGGAATCCGGGGATTATGATACGTTTCATGTATCAGGTCGAAAGAGAACAGGGCATTTTCGGCCAGAAAGAATAATACCGAATCATTCCCGCAAATCGCATGAATATTCGAGTCTTCCACATCCGGCAAATATTCCGATATACGAAATACGCGCACATCCTCTCCATCGTAACAATTCAAGGCGTCATTGCCTATCCAGATTCTGCCGACAGGGTCTTGCCAGAAAGACACAGCCGACGACTGCGAAAGGCCATCCTTATTACCTAAAGACTGATAATAAATCTCCTGCCCGGCCATTGTAAAATTGACAAATATCGTTAATACGATTAACAGCAAATGTATGTTTATTCTCATTTTTTAGCTATTATTATTATTTTTAAATGGCTTTTTCACGCCCAAATATAGCAATATTATACATTAACATAGTCCAATCGTACGCAAAACTTTACAATGACATGAATGATTCGTTGTTTTTCAGTGGAAAAAATATATTTTAAATAGTTTTGTCAAAACATCTTAATATGGAGATGTGAATTTATTGTTTAATAACAAATGCCTATTGTTGAATTAAAAAACTATCCATTTATGAGAAAAAAATCAAGATTGATTAGTACATTGTTATTGGCTATGATGTGTTGCATGACGGGAAATCTGCAAGCATCCGGCGCGATAACAGTCAATGAGAAATTGGAGTCGTCTCAACAGACAAGGAAAATAACCGGAACTGTAGAAGACGTCTTCGGACCTGTTGCCGGAGCTTCAATTGCTATCAAAGGAACAACCCGGGGAACCATATCCGATATGGATGGACAATTCTCGCTCGACGCAGAGCCGGGACAAACCATTGTGATATCTTTCATCGGATACCTGCCGCAGGAGATTGTAATAAAAGACCAAACTTCTCTACACATTACGCTTATAGAAGACTCGCAAGCGCTCGACGAGGTCGTTGTAACTGCTTTAGGGATGAAGCGTTCGGAAAAGTCGCTGGGTTATGCCATGAAAGAAATCCACGGCGGAGAGCTTAATGCCAACCTTATCAACCCGGTATCGGCCTTGCAGGGAAAAGTGGCGGGGGTCGAAATCGCTAACTCAGACGGGGGGATGTATGGTTCTACGAAAATCCTTATCCGCGGCGTATCTACGCTGGGAAAAAACAACCAGCCTATCTACGTGGTAGACGGCGTTATCATGGACAATGCCATCAAACAGGGAGACCCGGACTGGTCTGGACAGGCTAATGACTATGGTAACGAACTGAAGAACTTAAACCCCGACGACTTCGAGTCTGTATCCGTGCTGAAGGGAGCTGCATCAACGGCGCTTTACGGTTCGCGCGGTTTGAACGGAGCCGTGGTGATCACCACCAAAAACGGAAGAGCCGGACAGGGATTAGGCATCAACGTATCGCAAACCTTCGGGGTAGATATGGTTACCGCTACGCCTAACCTGCAAAACGAATTCGGCCCCGGCGCCTTTGCTCCGAATGTAAATTACGGGGATAAAAATGCAAACGGCAATTATTACACGTTCGACAACTACCGCCAGTTCTATTATAACGGCGATGGAAAGCCCACCCTGATCGGCGCTTCCGGCTACAGTTTCGGCCCCGCTTTCGACGGACGGGAAATAGAATATTACGACGGCACGTCCAGAAGCTACAGCCCCGTAAAAGACAACTTCCGGAAAGCGTTCAACAATGGCTTCAATACCAATACGAACGTAGCCATCACGGGAGGAAACGACCGGACAACGTTCTATACTTCCATGTCGTTCCGCCATGCTACCGGTATCCTGCCGAACAACGAATTCCAGCGCCTTTCGTTCCTGGGAAAAGCCTCCCACAAAATCACCGACAAAGTAAAGTTAGACGTTAGCATGGCTTTTGCTAATTCTACCCCAAAAAACCCGCTGAAGAACATCGGCGAAAAGTTTGTGGATACTACCTGGGGACGTATGTACGATCCTTCCCTGAAACAAAAATACATGGGTTCGCACGGCGGCCTGGCACAAAACAGCTATGGCGACGAATACGGCAGCATACCGGGCCGCGACACATGGTTTGCGATTTATGAAAACGAAGACGTACAGAAAGAAACCTCCGTACGCCCGACCGTAAAATTAGAGATTGATCTGCTTGACTGGTTAAAATTCAATGCCGAAGGAAACTATAACTACTATTACACCCGCCGGGAAGTAAAAGAAAAAGGACAGGGATATGCCGGCGAAGGCGGTAAATACGAAATGCAACTGAAAGCCAAAGAACAAACCAACCTGAACACAAACTTTATCGTAAATAAATCGTTTGGCGATTGGGCGTTCAGCGGGTTCCTGCGCGGCGAATACTACAACAACTTCCAGCAACGGCAAGAGATGAATACCGAAGGGGGATTAATCGTGCCCAACCAGTTCTTCATCACCAACTCTAAAAATACGCCGAGATATACGGCAAAAATAGAAGGAACAAAACGGATCTTATCCGTAGCCTTCCAGGCAGGCGTAAGCTGGAGGGATCAACTTTTTGCAGATGTAACCGGACGCAACGACTGGTCGTCGTCCCTGATATATGCCGACGGGCATGGAACTCATTCGTTCTTCTATCCTTCCGTTAGCGGTTCGTGGCTGGTTACGAACACCTTCCGGGAACAACTGCCCGAATGGATATCCTTTGCCAAAGTGCGCGGTTCGTGGGCGCAGGTAGGTAACGATACAAATCCTTACATTATCAATACGGCTTACGACCTGAATACATCCAACATCGCCTCCGGCGGTTCTTACTACGGATTGAAACTGCCGGTATCTACCTACGACGCCAACCTGAAGCCCGAACGCAAAAACGCCTGGGAAGTAGGCACAGACTGGCGCTTTGCAGACAACCGCTTTGGCGTAGACGTTACGTATTACAAAGAAAACACCAAAAACCAGATCATGACAATCGCCGTTCCTTATCAATCCGGTATTACCGAACAGTTGATCAATGCCGGCGACATCCAGAACCAGGGGATTGAATTAGCCGTCAACCTGATACCCGTAAAAACAAAAGATCTGGAATGGAGCGTTGATTTAACGTATACAAAGAATAACAACAAGATTATCTCTCTTCACGAAAATGTAGCCGACTTCATCCGTTTGGAAGGCGACCAGGCTTATGGTAACTACCGTATCGCATCCGTAGCCAAAGTAGGTTCGTCTTTCGGTACCCTGATGAGCGACAGTTATTACAAGACAGACCCGTCTTCCGGCTTGCCCATGCTGGTATGGATGGACGACGCCCGGCGTACGCACTATTTGCGCAACGAAGCCGAAATCGTAGAAATAGGCCCCAGCGTTCCCGACTTTCTAGGCTCTTTCTCTACCGGCCTGAAATACAGGAACTGGTCGCTGAACGTTTCATTAGACATGCGCTTCGGCGGATATGTGGCCTCCTACAACTCCCGCTACGGAACGGCTTACGGATTTACGGAAAAATCATTGGTAGGAGCCCCCGGCCACGGCGGATTAAGCTGGACGTCCAAATATGACGGCCTGACCTATTACGACGGCGTAATTCCCGAAGGTATCATCCCCGCAGGAACCAACATCAAACAAGCGGATGCAACCTATTATACCGTAGGTAGCGGAGGCGTATCCACCGCAGGAGAATCTTACCAGGAATTGATAAACAAAGGAGTGATAGAACCCACGCACGCCGGCGCGTGGAATTACAGAAACAATGCCTGGACAATGGCCGGACGAGACTACGGCGTAATATCCGACAGCTGGGTGAAAAAGCTGAATTACATCGCCCTGCGCGACGTATCCGTAAGCTACGTCATGCCGCAAACAATCTGCCGCAAACTAAGCGCAAAGAACATGACGCTCACCCTGGCCGGACATAACTTAGGCTACCTGCTGAACACCATGCCAAGCGGCGAGAATCCCGAATCGGTAAGCGGTACGGCCGCCGCCGAATTCCGTTCGCGTTCATTCCAGGGAGTTACATCCAACTTTACATTTAATGTAAGCCTTGGCTTCTGATGATTTAGAATAACTAGCACATTTAAAACGAGAAAATATGAAAAGATATAAAAATATAGTAGCTGCCGCTTTGGCCGGCGTAACTTTATTTTGCACAAGCTGCCGGGAAGATTTTGCCGAGATAAATCAAGACCCTGCCGCCGTAACACAGGGGAATCCATCCTACCTGTTTGCCCAGACAATTCTTGAGTTCGAACCTTCCGATTACCTTTACTGGTTCTACAACGCTACGTCTATCTTCCAATGGACGCAAATGGCTGTTCCTTTTTCGGGAGTTACGTCTACGCTTGTAGAAGGCGCGCCGCTGCAATCATTCAAAAGCATCAACGTATTGAAGTATGTTAATGAATTGAAGTATGTACGCTCGCAGATGACGGAAGAAGAAAGCGCCCGGTACGAACAATATGCAGCCTGCATGGACATCCTGGCTGTCTATATGGGTATTTTCGACTCCGATTTCATTGGCGATATCCCTTATACCGAAGGAGCGCAAGCCATTCATGGCGGAACATTAACGCCGAAATACGACCGCGTAGAAGATTTGTATACGTTATGGCTCACAAGCCTGGACAACGACGTAAAAGCGCTGGCAACCGCTACCGAACAGGTATTCGAAGCTTCGCAAGACCCCATTTACAAAGGCAATAAAGCCAACTGGGCGAAGCTGGCCAATTCGTTGAAACTGAAACTGGCCGCCCGCATGATTAACATCGACAGGGCCAAAGCCCTCCAACTGGCAAGCGAAGTGGCCAATTCTTCCGCAGGCTTTATCAACAGCGAAGCAGAAGACTTCTTATTCAACAAAGCCATCTACAACAGCTCCAACAATGATTACACCTATCACTGGGAAAATGATGTGCTCCAATCGATAGGAGGCTCAAAAACGGTCATTGATTTCATGGTAGGCAACAGAGACCCGCGCGTACGCTTCATCTACAGGAAAAACGCCTGGAATTCCAACGTACTGCAGGCTTTCTTCGACGCCGGAAGACAAAGCGACGTGCCCGCTTACATTATGGAGAACGTAGAATACGAAACAGACGCCGACGGGAAATACCGGTTCAAAGCCTGGAAAGGCGCCGGCGAACCATGGGTGCGCTACCAGGGATTCCCGCTCGACTTTAATGCCGGCCAACAGGCTGCCAAATTTGGCGACTGGTTTAATTACGGCATCCGGTGCAAACTGGAAAACGTAACGTATTATCCTTTCTCCGAATACCAGAAAGAAATGATTTACGGACGTATCGACTTTAAGCTGCCTGTAGCCCCGGGCGACGCAGTGGTGGAAGACAAGGAAGACGTACCCTGGTGGGGGATGTATATGACCACGGCCGAAACAAACCTCTACCTGGCAGAGTTTGCCCTGTTGGGAGCCAATCTGCCCGAACCGGCCGAATCTTATTACAACCGTGCCCTGGCGGCCTCCGTAAACGAATACAATTTATTGGCTAAAAACAACAAAATACCGTATTACGGAACAACGTACAATTACGATCCGAACGAAAAAGTAATCGATCTGCAAGACGGCGAAATCGAAACCATGATGAGTAAAGACGCCTATAAGTTAAGCGGAAACAAAACGGCCGATCTGGAAAAAGTATATATCCAGCAAATGCTTCACTTCAGCATGCAACCGATCGATCAATATACGACGGCCAGGCGTTCGGGCCTGCCCAAAACAGGCTCTGCCCTGTTCAACCGGGTAGATTATGCGGCAAACAATGTTCCGGTAACGCTGTTCCCGCGCCGTATGGCACTGAATGCCCCGGCCGAAACCGACCTGATGTATCCTATACTCATCGAATCGTATAAAGCGCAGGGCTATACCGTAGGCTCGGGCCCTATCCTGAACTCCGAACGGACATGGCAAGACAAGAATAACCCGCAATGGGGAGAAGGTCCTAAGTAAGCAACAACACCCTCAAACCTTCATTGAAAGCCGTTGCATGCGCATGCAACGGCTTTTTTCTAAAAGAGCATCGGGTTACATACAGCCGCACGCGCTGATCTGCTCATTATTCCCAACAAAAAAACCCTCCTGTCTGATTGTAGTAATCCAAATATTCGTATATTTGCACCGCAACTGGCCGAAATAGCTCAGTTGGTAGAGCAATTCATTCGTAATGAATAGGTCGCCGGTTCGAGTCCGGCTTTCGGCTCTTTTTACTACCAGGCGGCTACTTAACGTAGCCGCTTTTTTTATTCTTCTTTCCCCCCCTCGTTGGTTTCGCGCCGTACTTATACAGCCTTATGTACAAGCCGAACGGGAAGAGCAGCTCCCGATGAGATAAGAAAGTATGGAGGAGGCGGGCGTCAGCTTTCATACGCCAGTTGGCGCCGCAGGCGGACGGGGGTGCAATTGAATTGTTTTTTGCAGAAGCGGGTGAAGTGGCCGGCAAATTTGAAGCCGAATTCGGCACGGATTTCATCGAGGGTCTTGTCAGACTCGGCTAAGGAGAAATGGATGTGTTTGGCTTTTTGGTTCAGGAGCCATTGGTAGGGCGACATATTGAACTCTTCCTTGAACTGGAAGCTGAACGATCTTTTTTCTATGCCTATGCGTTGGGCCAGGCCGTCTACGTGCGACTCCTGGCGGTAGTTGCGCAAAACCTGCATCCTGAAATGGGGAGACTTGCCTATTACCGGATAGAAAAAATTGCTTATCTCTTCTTTCCTGTAAAAGGATTTTAAAACGGTGAGGAGCTCCATTTCTTTAATCTCCTGCAAAAGCTTCCAGTTTATTTTATGCCCGGCATAGAGGATAAGGTGGTTTACGAAGTTTTCCACCGGTTCGTAAAAGGGCAGTTTGATGAACGATTGTTCGCATTGTGAGCAGCGCTCCAGCAAGCTGTTGGTGTATTCTTTGTCGAAATAAGCCATCGGGTTGTCGACGGTAAACAATATGATTCGGGAATATTCCAGTGTTTTACATTTCACATCGGCAGCGATGGGGATGAAGACAAATTCTTTACTGTTTATTTTCCTGTTGACAAAATTGTTCAAACTGAACTTCAGTTTGCCTTCAAGTAAAAAGAGGATGTGATTGTCGTCTTTGTTTTCGAGGCTGAAAACACAATCCTCTTTTACCTCATGGCATTTGAATCCCGTGGATTGGGCAAGAGAAAATATCCGTAAAGATAAAGGCTTTTTAACAGTAGCCTGGTCATTATTCATGTCTATCAAAATATAACCATTATTTGCCATAAGAAAAAAAGGGCGGTTGGCCCTGCCCTTTCTTTTCTTATGGCAGGTAATGTTGTTGTTTATTTAACAAATACTTTCTGCGTCAGGTACTCTTCATTCATTTTCACTTTTACAATATAGGCCTGTTGCCGGTCTGTTTGTATGCGGAAATAATCCGAACGCGTTGTGCTGCCGTAAACCAAAGCCCCGGTAAGGCTGTATACTTGCAGGCTGCTTGCGGGAGAAGGGGTCTGTACGTAGATATAACCGTCTCTCGATGTTACGCTGAGGCCCGTTGCACTGATCGTTTCACTGTCTGTGCCTATGCCTGTATAGGAGGTACGCAGGCTGAAACGGTCGTTCAGTTCGATTACTTTGTCGCCCGCCGACTTTTTTGTTACCGTAAAGGTGTAGGCCGGGGTCTTCTGCAGATCGGTTTCCTTGTTGTTTTGCGCATGGTCTATCAGGTAAACGTTGTGCCCGAAGGTGGCCATGCCGCTAAATTCGAGTGTTACCGTGCCGGCTGTGCCCGTGCGCAGCCCCAGGGGAACGTTTTGCGTGAAGTCGTTGCTGGAGTTTATCGCCAGCACCTCTTTGGCAGGAGCGAACGAATAGACTTCCAAAGGTATTTCGTTTTCTTCCAACTGGTAGAACAGTTTGTGTATATCCTCCTTGCTGTTGTAATCGGGAGACGCGCTTTTGTTGTAATGCAATACGGCATAACTAACCCTCTTATCCTGAACCGCCTTTATGCGCAGAACGTTCGTTTCCTG
>JAISXD010000025.1 GCA_031270665.1 Tannerellaceae bacterium
TTTTTTTATTTTTTCTTTTTTTATTTCTTTTCCTTTTCCTTTTCCTTTTGTGTAGTTATTACCGTCAATAACCGGGGTTTCCTCCGTAATAACCCCTGTTTTTGCGGAAATAACCCCCGTTTTTTCGTCAATAACTTCTGTTTTTTCAAACGTCAATACTTCCGTATCGCCCCTTCTTTTCAAGCGTTTAGCCACTTCAAGGTATCGTTTTTGGATACCTTCGGACGAAAGCACCTGGTGTTTTTCCAGCAGTCCGGCGTCAAACAATTCGATCTCCACACAAAAGGTAAGTATCTCTCTGATACGCGCTTCGTCCAGATGGAGCATATAGGCAATATCAAAGCAAAGGTTCCGGTTGAAAGGGATAAAATACCCTTCCGCCGCGTAAATCTCACAAAGGATGGCGAAGTACGCCGTCATACCCTCGCATCCAAACTTATCCAGGAGCCTGCGTATCTTCCGGTTGCCGAGCAAGTCGGTATCAAGTGGAAAATAAGACAGGCCCCGCTTAGCCGGTCTCGCCATTTTATTTATTTTTTTGAGTTATCATTTTCAAAAACCTTTTTCTCATTCCGCCCACAAAAATATATCCTTCGTGCGGATTTTTTTCATGGAATGTTGTATAACATACAAGGTTTTTTTCAACACCCTTTTATCTGATTTCCTCCCGTTTTTTATATACTAATTAAAATGATATAAGACAAATAATTACCTGTTTTTTTAAACGTTTGCCAGGCATTATCGCCCACATCTATTAGCCATTCAATTAATCAGTTAAATAATAATTACGCGCTGCTGAAAAATATATATGGATAATTTTTGTTTAATCATTCCAAATCGCTATATTTGCCCCTCGAAACTGTTTTCTTATGCCTAAATAAAGCAAAAAAAAACAGTTATATTGAAAACTAATTACAAATAATTAACTACAGAAATGAGAAAATATATTCCTGTTTTTCAGTCGCCGGTTTCACGATATTTTGCACTGTTATTATGCCGGTAATGCAGTATCCCCCCCCCTGGGGAAATTTTATCGTATTGCACCTGTATGGAAACGTTGTTCCCCCCTTTTAAAACAATTCTTTCGGATTAATTTTTAAAAAGTCTTCGTAAGGAATCCCGCCTGTACCAACAAGCAGCATTTTATCGGGATGGAATTTCCCGTTAAATATTCCCATTCCTGCGTTATCTGCGCTGGCGCCGCTTTTTACCTCCAGCCCTATCGCTTTATCTCCTTTTTCAAGTATAAAGTCTACTTCATTATTGCCTTCCCTCCAATAATAGAGATTATACCTTTCGGAAACCGCATGATTAAGCAAATGGGCGCCCACGGACGATTCAACCAGCCTGCCCCATAACGTTGGGTTTATAACGACCGTCGGATAGGTTTCGTCATCTTGTGAGGTTAGTAACGCATTATTATAAACCTGAAACTTCGGGCTGGATGACCGTTGGCGGATTACGCTTCCGGCGTATTTTTCTAACCCACCCAACAAACCACAATCGGATAACAAGTTAAGGTAGTTTGCCAAAGTCGTTGTATTACCTGCGTCTTGAAGTTGCCCTATGATTTTTGTGTAAGAAAGTATCTGACCGGAATATAGACAGCCTAATTCAAATAAACGTTTCAGTAAGGCCGGCTTATCCACCCGTGTCAGCATTAAAATATCTTTGGAAATGCTGGTTTCTATCAATGAATCTTTAATGTAGTTTTTCCAGCGCTCTTCATCATTAATCAAAGTTGCTGAGCCTGGATAACCTCCGAAATAAACATATTGCTCGATTGACCAACCAAAGGCGGCCTCCATTTCAGCAAACGACCAATGACCAAGATAGAATGTCTCGAAACGTCCGGCCAACGATTCAGTTAAACCTTTCTGAATAAGAAGGCGGGATGAGCCTAATAGGATAACTTTTATATTTACCTTCTCACGGGTGTCTTTATCCCATTGTTGCTTTACAACCTCACTCCAGTTATCAATCTTTTGTATTTCATCGATCACAAGAAGATATTCCGAAACGCCGGAAACCTTCATTTTCAATCTGGCCGTCTCCCAAGCTTGCATTAGCCATGCAGCATTAGTAGCAGAAATGGCGTCTGCCGATTCATTTATATAGGGTATGGATAGCTCAGATAATAATTGATTCACCATTGTCGTTTTACCTACCTGGCGAGGCCCAAGAATTACCTGGATGAACTTTCTAGGTTCCTCCATTCTCGATTTAACCTGTTTCAAATAAGACCGTTCATACATATCTGATAAATTTACTCACTATGGATAGCAAATTTACTCAAAGTTTCCGAATTGCCGAAATAAGCTGGATCATTTTTCGGGAGAGTGATGTTCGGGCTTTGCCCGAAAAGAATCGCAGAAGCCAGACAGTCATTGATGGCAATATCTCCGAATGAGTGATATTGCCATGCCTGGCAATGAGTGTGAGAAGGGGTGTTTTTACTGGATAAAGAGCAAGCCCAGGAGGGGAAGGTAGTCTTTCAGGTCTTGTTTCAGGAGGTCGGTTACCTGGCTTTTGTAGCGTTTGGCGGTGCGGACGGAGATGTTGAGCGACTGGGCGATTTCTTCGTAGTTTTTGCCCTCCATGCGGTGCATCTCGAAGACGAGGCGGTAAGTCACGGGGAGTTTGGAGAGGGCTTTTTCCAGCAATTCGTAGAGTTCGGTCAGCAGATAGATATCGTTCGTATCCTGGCGGTCGGTTTCCTTTATTGCTTCCCGGTAATTACGGAGCAGGCCTTCGTGCCGCAGGTAGTTCAGGCAATGATTCCGGACGGCGGCTACCAGATAATGACGAACCGGGCCGGCAATAGACAACCTCTTGCGGTCTTCCCACAGCGCGGCGAACACATCCTGCACGATATCTTCCCTCGCATGGAGCGAATCCACATACCGCCGGGCATACGCGCACAAAGGCGGGTAGAAAAGGCCGAAGAGTGTCTCGAAGGCTTTTTCATCGTCGTTCATCACGGTTTTCCATAAGAGCGTTTCCGGGTCCGGCGTATGTTTCAGGTCTCCCATATCTACAAATATAGCGATTGGATTGAAAAAAAACAGTTAAAACATGGCACTATTTTTCCCGGGGATTGTCTTAACTATATGGAAAAAGAAAAAGAAACTTTGCGGGAAGCCCTGCGGATAAAGAAACAGATAGAGGAACTGGAAGCCTGCGACATTGCCGGGGGATATTCTTCCATGCAACGGAAAATAACGTCGGGGAACAGGAAAAGGCGGATATGGGCCGCCCTGTCCCGCGCCGCCGCCATCCTCGCCGTCCCGTTATTGCTTTCCTCCTTATTGTTTGCCTACATGGCATTCGGCGGCAACCGGGCGGAACACATAACGCTGGTGGAAATCAAGTCGGCGCCAGGGCTTGTCACCCGTTTTGAATTGCCCGACAAATCCGCCGTATGGCTAAATTCGGGATCAATCCTTCGCTATCCTTCCGCATTTACGGGCAACACCCGCCAGGTGGAACTGAACGGCGAAGGCTATTTCGAAGTGGAATCCAACCCGCAGAACCCTTTCTACGTCGGCACGGCCTCCGGCCTCCGGGTGATGGCGTATGGCACGCGATTCAACATAAACACGACGGAAGAATCCACCGAAACAGTCCTTGCCGAAGGAAAAGCGGATATCCTGCTAAGGGATAAATCCTTGCAAAAACTGGCGCCCGGCGAAGCCGCCGTATTCGATATGGGAAAACGCGCCTTGTCCATACAAAAAGTAAACACGTATGAAAAGACAGCCTGGAAAGACGGAAAAATCATCTTCCGCAACGCCCCGCTGAACGAAGTATTCCAGCGGCTGAGCCGCCGCTACAACGTAGACATCGTCTTGCACGACGAACACGGCACAGCCGGCAAGTACAGCGCCCGCGTAACCTTCTCAGACGAAACGATACAACAAATATTCGCTTACCTGGAAGTAGCCGCCCCCATCAGGTGGAAACTAAGCACACCGGAGCAAAACAGCGATTCCACACTGACCAAACAACGCATAGACGTATGGTTAACCAAAAAATAGGGTCTAACATAAAAAAAATACTATGCCTATGACAAAATCCTAAAAGAGAATAAAAAAAGACAAGAGTGAGCGGCAACTCACTCTTGTTTGAGACCTAAACATTTTGGAGAAAAAATAAAACTCCAAAACATTCATTCATTTAAATTCAATATAAAATTATGAAATTCCGGGAATTATTCGGGGCAATTACCCCATATTATTTCTTAAAACTTTGCAGAATCATGAAAATAGGACTCTTCTTACTATTACTGACAATCTTCCACCTCCAAGCGGAAAATACCTATTCGCAAATCATGGCTTTGTCTTTATCGCTGGAAAATAAAACGATTGAACAGGTATTAGACCGGATAGAGAAGGATACGGAATTTAGTTTCCTGATATTGGACAAAAGCCTAGACATCAACAAAAGGGTCAGTATTAATGCGATAGATGTGAAAATAGACAAAGTGCTTGAGCATTTGTTCAGGAATACAAACATCCAATACCGCATCATGGACAGGCAAATCGTCCTCTTGCATAAGCAAATGCCTTCAACGCCTGCTTCTCTTCAACAAAAAGAGGGGCAAATCATTGGAACGATCAGAGATGAAAACGGAGAACCTGTCATTGGCGCGTCCATACAGGTAAGGGGAACATCGGATGGTACGATAACAGATCTGAATGGGAGCTTCTCCATAGAAACCGGCGCGAGTTCCACACTCGTCGTGTCGTATATCGGATATACGAAACAGGAAATCCAGGTTGGGGGAAGAAACCATATTGATATTATACTAAGGGAAGACACGCAGCAATTGGAAGAAGTCATCGTAGTGGGCTATGGAACGCTGACAAGGAAAGAACTGACGTCTGCGATTTCCCATATTTCCAGTAAAGATTTTTTGAGCGTCAGCAGTATTGACCCTTCGATGATGATCCAGGGTAAGGTATCAGGCGTATCCATCACCAATACGGGAACCGCCGACCCCAACAACCAGGCCAGCATCCAGATCAGGGGAATCTCTTCTCGCTCGGCCGGTACCGGACCGTTGATCGTTATCGACGGTGTACCGGGAGGCAACCTGACCAACATGAATGCGAATGATATCGAATCGATCGACGTATTAAAAGACGGGGCAGCCTCCGCCATATACGGGACACGGGGAAGTAACGGCGTTGTCCTGGTCACAACTAAAAAGGGAAACAAGGACGGACGGATACATACGTCTTATACGGGAACGGTAGCCACAGACCTGATGAAAGACGAATTGGATCCGCTGAGCGCGCAGCAATACAGGGAATATATGGTTCCCAAAAACCAAGGTCTCGACATGGGAGGCGATACGGATTGGATAGATGAAATCAGCCGTACCGGACTCATCCACCAACACACCCTTACGCTTTCCGGCGGGAATGCCAAAAGTAATTACAGGGGGAGTATGGACTTCAGGGATGCCAAAGGTATAGACCTTCGCTCCAGCCGTAAGGAATATGGCGCCCGTTTTACATTTACGCATACGACAGCCAGTGATTTGCTGTCTTTTACCGCTAATCTTGCCCCGCGTATAGCCTACCGGAACAATTCGGACTGGAATATCTTCAAAGCAGCCGTAGAAGCCAATCCTACTACCCCGGTTATGAATCCGGATAATCCGTTGTTGTATAGCGATTTTACCGGGCAGGCAGCCGATTTTAATCCTGTCGAACTCCTGAAATTGGAAGAGAACGGAGGCGATACCAAATTATTGGACTGGGATGCCACGATTAAACTTAACCTGTTGCCCGTGTTGGCAAAGGAGGGTTATTCCATCCATTCCTTAAGTACACAAGTGACGCTGGCCGAGCAACAGAATGATAATTTTGATTTCTGGTTCCGGCCGTCAACCAGTACCCTATGCCGGAATAACGGACGGACGGGCGAAGCAAGCCGCACGTATTCCAAGAGCCGCCAGCAAAGCCTGGAGTGGCTGGGCAATTATGCGATGGAAACAAAAGGGCACCGTATCAGGGCTATGGTGGGCTATTCACACCAGTATTTCCTGAACCAGGGAATGTGGGCGGAAAACAAAGATTTCCCGTCGGACATACTTACATACAATAAGTTGCAGGAAGGGGAATGGGCAAAAGAAGAAGGACGAAACGCCATGAGCAGTCACAAGAATGACGCCCGCCTGATAGCCTTTTTCGGACGTATCAATTACGATTACCTGGAACGTTATTTACTGACGTTTTCTTTTCGACGGGAAGGTTCTTCCAAATTCGGTAAAAATAACAAATGGGGAAATTTCCCCGCCGCGTCTGTCGGCTGGCGTATGAATGAAGAAGCGTTTATGAAAAATGTAAGCTGGATAGACGAATTCAAACTCCGGGCGGATATCGGTGTTACGGGCAACCAGGATTTCGGCAGTTACAACGCGCTTTCCACCATGCAGGGATTCGGCAGTTATTATTATAACGGGAACTATTTTACCGTATGGGGACCCGCGCGTAATACGAATTATGACTTGAAATGGGAAAAGGCCGTCAACTGGAATATTGGTCTGGACTTTTCGCTGTTTAACAGCCGGGCAGGCGGTTCTTTGAACTATTATAACCGCCGGCAGCAGGATTTGCTTGGCGATTATCGTGTTCCTTCTCCTCCGTATATATTTAACAGTACATTTGTAAACGTAGGAACCATGAGGAATACCGGTATTGAACTCGACCTGGCCGTAAAAGCTGTCCAGACAAAGGATTTCAGCTATACCATCGATTTTGCAGGCGCCTCCAATAATAATAAGTTCCTGAATTTCTCCAATAGCGAGTATGTAGGACAGGATAATTATGATGTTGCCAACCTGGAAAGTCCGAATAATCCGGGACATCTGCAGCGTGTCGTTGCCGGGGAACGTCTCGGAAATTATTTTACCTGGGCGTATGCCGGGGTGGATGAAAACGGAGACTGGTTGGTTTGGAATAAAGACAATACGGAAAGAATCTCCATCCATGACGCTACCCAGGAAGACAAGCGTGTAACCGGAAACGGACTGCCCAAATTTACGGCGTCGCTGACCAATACGTTCGTTTATAAAAACTGGGACCTGACTGTTTATCTGCGTGGGGCATTGGGTTTCGACTTATATAATGTGCAAGATCTCTATTACGGCTTGCAAACCGGTCCGGGGAATGTACTTAAAAAAGCATACGGCAAGAATGCGGCAATAACAAGCGGCAATAATGTATTGACAGATTATTTTATGGAAAAAGGAAATTATGTGAAATTGGATGTCGTTACATTGGGATATCGTTTTAACATTGATAGTAAATGGCTCAACTCTTTGCGTTTATATGTCACAGGCAGGAACCTGGCGACGTTTACCGGTTACAGCGGAATCGATCCGGCCACATATCAGGTTAACGGACTCACTCCGGGAGTGAATATGTATGACGGACAGGCCAGAAGGAGATACTATCCGACCAGTACGCAACTCTCTTTGGGAATACAACTTGACTTTTAAACCACCGAAAATTTTATTGTTATGAAACTGAAAAATATATTCTATTCGCTTGCGGGCATGGCCTTTTTATCCGGTTCCTTTGCCTGTACGGACTTATCAGAAACGGCCTATGATCAAATCGTGTCGGAAAATTATTACAATACGAAAGACGATGTGATCCGGGCTGTATTCCGTTCTTTTGAACATGGGTATTGGAGTATCGGGACGCGTCAAACCTTAAATGAACAGACTACAGACCAGATAGGTACCTGGAGCCGCGACGGCTGGTGGGTAGACGGCCAGGTATGGCAACGGATGCATTACCATACATGGACATTTGAAGACGGACTATGCCATGAAGAATGGGAGGCCTGCTATCCGGGTATTATGCAAACCAATGCCGTATTGGATGATTTCAAAACGCTTGACCCTGCGACATTCGGTATGACACAGGCTGAATTCGACGCGTTTGAAGCTCAGGCTAAAGTGATAAGGGCATGGTATTATATCCGTTTGCTGGATGCGTACCGCAATATTTCGTTGGCCGTCAGTAAAGATCCTTCCCTGAACTCCGAAGGTCAGGTTCCCCCGCAGGAAATATTCGATTTTATCGAATCCGAATTAAAGGCGGGTATTGAAGCTTTACCTGCAAAAACAGGGAATAACGGAAATGGTATCTATCAGGGACAATGGAACAAGGCTGGAGCGGCGGCTCTTTTGGTGCGCCTTTACCTGAATGCCGAAAAATGGATTGGGCAAGCCAAATATAATGAATGTGCGGATTACGCCCAGAAAATCATTAGTGGGGAATATGGGTATTACGCGCTTGGAAGCAGATGGGATGAAGTCTTCGATTGGGATAATGATACGTGCAATGAAGTCATTTTCGGCTTTCCGGGAACCTACGGACGCAGCCATTGGCATTATGACGGAAATGTATATTGGTGGGCCGTGGCCGTCAATACGCATTTCTACTTCGGAAGCCAGCGGCAGGGAGGGCATAATCCGAAATATGCCTGTCAGCCCAGCCTGGACATTGAAGGGAATCCATACGATTTTGAATTGGGAATGACTGTCCACAAGTTTAAAAAATATCCGGAAGATTACCGCCTGACACTATATAAAAACTTGGGAAACAGTACGCGGGAAGGGATGTTCCTGTTTGGGTACCTGGAATACGAGGATGCGGGCGAGAGCAAACGCGTCATATCGCCGGTAGGGGGATACGAATTGTATATCAGAGACCAGGTAGGTATTTTCCATGCAACTCCTCCGGGCCAGTTGCCGGACAACAGGACTTCCGATATGAAAACGGGGGATCATAATTCGGGCTGGCATTTTGTTAAGTATCCCATTTATGGGGATGACGACGCCGGAAAGCAGGAATCGGATTATGTGGAAATCCGCCTGGCGGAAATGTATTACAGCCTGGCCGAGTGCAAATTCCGCACAGGAGATATTGCCGGCGCTGCAAAACTGCTGAACGATGTCCGCAAACGGAATTATCCGGCGGAATATCATGCCGGGTATTTGTATCAGCCCGATGGTAAGATCACCCTGACAGAAGGTGAATTTATTGATGAATGGGGACGAGAATTCTTTGCGGAAGGGCGCCGCCGTACTGATTTGATCCGCTGGAACAAGTTTACTACCGGCAGATGGTGGGATAAAGAACCGGACCAGGATAATCATTGGGAAATATTGGCGATAGGTAAAAGAATCATGGATTCCAATCCGGCGCTGATACAAAATCCCGGTTATGATGACATGAACCGTTAAACAGACATGAATAAACTTATTTTATGGATTTCGGCCATTTTCGGTTTTGTTTTCCAAGCTTATGCGCAGGATTTTTATTCTCAAAAGGACAGGAATTATTGGTTAGGCAAAGCGGAAGAAAACATTCCGAAACTGACTGAAAGTATCGAACAGCCCAAGGAGGTTGTTCGTATGGTAGAAGACAAAGGAGCCTACCAGGGGTGGAAAGCCGAACGGGCTTTTCCGGTACAACAGTTTTACCAAACGTCACTGAAAAAGCAGGAAAGTTTTATTCTGGATTTCGGCGAACATCTGACCGGGTATTTCACGTTTGCCGTAACGCCCCTGAACCGGACGCCGGACGCCCCTGCCCGGATCAAATTCACTTTCGGGGAAGTACCTTCGGAACTGGCGACTCCCTTTGATCCGTCTCGGGACGGGTTGAGCCGGGCCTGGTTGCAGGACGAAATTGTTACGGTGACAACTGTACCGGATACGATAATCATTCCGCGACGGCTGGCCTTCCGTTATGTCAAAATAGAACTGTATCATGCGCCTAATTATGACTTTGCCGTATCTGATGCCTGTTGCAAAGCTGTTACATCCGCTTCGGGCAAACCGGAACCGTTACCGGAAACAACACCCGCTATTGTCCGTGACATTGACCGGGTAGGATTAAATACGTTGAAGGAATGTATGCAGACGGTATATGAAGACGGGCCGAAAAGGGATCAGCGGTTATGGATAGGGGATCTTTACCTGGAGGCATTGGCCAATACGTATTCGTATCGCCGGCATGACCTTACGAAGCGTTGCCTCTATCTGTTGGCCGGATTGGCGGACGACAGCGGCTACCTGAACGGAACGGTTTTCGAGCGTCCTTATCCACACCCGCAGGCTAAACAATTATTATTGGATTACGCCTTGCTCTATAATGTTTCGGTAAAGGATTACCTGCAAGCCACGGGAGACAAACAAACAGCAGAAGATTTATGGAAGGTTGTTAAAAAACAAACAGAAATAATCCCTCTCTATTTGCAGGAAAACGGGCTGATGAACTTTGAGAAAGCAAATCAGGAATGGTGGATATTCATCGATTGGCGCGACGGGCTTTATAAGGAGGTTTCTTTGCAGGGACTCTCCATCTTCGCCTTGAAACAAACGTATGAATTGGCCAAATTGTTAGGACGTGAGAAGGAATTGGATCATCTGCCTAAAATGATCAAAAAAATGACAGATGCCGCCCGGAAATACTTCTATGACAAGAAAACGGGATTATTTGCCGGCATGAATAACAAACAAATATCCTATTCATCCCAATTATGGATGGCGCTGGGCGGAGTGACAACGAAAGCGGAATCACAGCGCGCGCTTAAAGCGCTGCAAACATCGGAGAATGTTGTACATACCGGAACCCCGTATGCGTACCACTATTACATACAGGCTTTGCTTAACTGCGGACTGAACAATGAAGCCAAAGAAGCGCTCATTGCGTATTGGGGAGGGATGGTAAGAAAAGGAGCAGACACGTTCTGGGAGGCTTACGACCCGGTAAATGATTTTATCTCCCCGTATAATTTCTACCCGATGAACAGTTATTGCCATGCCTGGAGCTGTACTCCGGTTTATTTTATCCGGAAATATCCGGAAATATTTCAAGCTAAATAATTTAAAAACGTTTGGTATAGGTAAACATAAATGATGTCATCTGGCGTATCTGGCTTAACATAAATAATAATTGCTCAATAGGATATTTACATTGATTATTGTATATGAAAAAATATTTTAGTTCATTTTTCATTTTATTGACTATTTGACATATTTGTTGATAAAATTGGCGATGATATTAAAATAGTCATTTCTTAATGTTTCATATCCATGGCCATGTTCATTGTCATAATCAATTAGTAAAAAAGAATTATTTGATAAAAATATTCTGTAATCTTCTTTATTAATTGCTTTATCTTTAATAGAATTGAATAATAATAATGGTTGATTATTAGATGTCATCTTATTTACATATTTGTTTAAATCAAAATTATCTGGTAAATGTATTTTATTTGTCATTCCGGTATTTAATTTAATTAATGTATCACTAAGATTCGTGGCATAATTTTCAGCGATAATGAAGTCTATCGAATTATCATATGAACAAATGGTTGTTATTATAGTACCCATTGAAAAGGCTAAAACACCTATTTTATGTGATACATATTTCTGTTTACAATATTTAATTACTGCAGACAAATCTAAAGCATATTCATTACAAAATAACAATTCTTTATTTGCTGCGAAATCAGAGCTTTTTCCAAACCCTCTATAATCGAATAATACAACTGAATACCCCAGCTCACTCAATTTACCAGCATATCCAAAATAATATGATAAATTTCCTGCATCACCATAGGATAATATTATACATATATCTTCTTTTTTCTGTTTTCCAGCTATATCATAAAGAAATATGTTTGCATTGTCTACAGTATTCACAATAGCTGTGTTATATATATTAATGTTATAATATTCCGGATTGATTACATATTGTTTTTCCGGATTAATTGAAAAAACGGTAACTATGTTGAATAGTAAAAATGTCAAAATTGTTAATTTCATTTGAATAAAGTAAATATTACAAACAATGTGTGTCAAAAGTTTTACACTTTCAACACGCATTTAGTTTAAAGATTATCGGTTCTGATAACCCATGGCGGCGGTTCATAATGACAGGACTCTAAATTTCCTCCTTTTACTGCATTGGCATCAAGAAATGCCTTACCTGACTTTTCTTTAAGCTCTTTAAGAGACATTTTTTTCCTTACTCATCTAAATCAAGTTATCTCCACCTTTCTATCGCCTAGGTGTAGTTGTTCAGCGGCTATAATTAGCTATATATTTATTTTCATATGTGACGCAATATATATATATTAAATTTATAAACAATTCAACTATGGCTAATTAATGCTAATTGTCTTGTTTGTGTAATTAAAAGGATTTATAAGTGAAATTCTGCGCTAAGTAGCATGTATACTTCGTAACGGCTATCGGGCGTTTTGTACGGACAGAATGAGCGATTATCCGATAGCATGGGATAACTACAGCCGTGAAATAACTTTACCGGTATGGTACGGTTTGAGTGATGAGGCAATAGACGGGTTATTCATACCGTTATTCAGTCAGTGGAAGAAGTTACCGGATTTTAATGATCAACCCTGTTCCTTTATACAAAAACTTTATTTTTTCTTCGTTTTCAGTCATATCTCTCATAAGATTCTTATATTCCGATAGATAGGCGTGATTGAACAGGTGACGGAGTGTGACTGGACGGTGACGGAGTTTCAAGTTATAGATGCGGTGATACATTTATACGAATGATTGTAGAAAAAAAATCGTTACGATGCTTTCAGTAAACCATCCCAATGGTTTGCCAAAGAGATCGTAATGATTTACTGAAAGCATCGTAATGGTTTACCGGAGACATCGCAATGATTTTTTTTAGTTATGTCTTTTCCTGAAACAGGTTTACCGTTTTGGGTTTAATAACTAAAATAACTTTACACAAAAACAGGCTAATCACCCGTTCAGTCACCTCCGGTCACGCTCAGTCACCTGTTTATTCACACTTATCAGATAGTATATGAGCGCTTTATGGCGAATGTGACTGAAAAGCGAATGTTTTTTTATTATTTGGAGTGAGGGCAGGGGGACTTTATGAGCCGCCACGAAGTCCCCATGAAGCATACCCGGTGTGGGAATGCCTGTTGGGTAAAAGAAATCCTTATTCCCAACTTAGAAAGTTATCCAAACTACTTAAAATGGCAACTCCTCAAACTGCAAAACTTTATGAGAATAGGATGTCTAATTTATGCCGATTGTTTGGGGTATTTTATATGATTTATGCATTTTGTCAATGGTGGGTACATGGAAGCATCACAATGAGTATTTTATT
>JAISXD010000059.1 GCA_031270665.1 Tannerellaceae bacterium
GGCGGTAGGCGGCATTCGTCCCGACGAAGCAAATCCGGGTTACCGGCATGTCTTTATCGACCCGCAGATACCGCAGGGCGTTACATGGGCGAAAACCACCAAAGAATCTCCTTACGGCACCATGCGGGTAGATTGGGCGCTGGAATCGACCAGTCTGTTAAAAGTAAATATCACACTTCCAGTCGGAGTGCAGGGAACGTTTGTCATTCCCGGAAAGACGCAAAGTTGTAAGGTAGATGACGTGGAAACCACGGATTTACAAAATATCGTGTTGGAAAACGGCGATCATGAAATAATTATCGACTACTTGAATGCTAATATATAATGCTAATATATAATATACAATGTTTAATCTTTACCAATATGAAAAAAAAACAAAGAGCGGATACGCTTGGGGCAATACCCCAAATTGCAAAACTGATGTTTTTATTGATCCTGCTATTCGTTAGCGGAGTTCAAGCGAAAGCATCTTCGAACATCATCCTGCAAAACCCGGAAAAAACCGTTTCGGGTGTAGTAACCGATGAAAGCGGCAGCCCTGTCGTCGGAGTGGTTGTTTCGGTAAAAGGTACAAGAATAGCGACCTCTACCGACATTAACGGCGCCTTTTCATTGAATGTACCGGCAGAGGCCGGAACACTGCAATTCTCTTTTTTGGGAATGAAGACCAAAGAACTGCCTGTTGACGACAAGTCGCAGCTTAATGTGGTTATGGAATATGACGCCGTCGGGATTGAGGACGTGATAGTCGTGGGATACGGCACGCGGACAAAAAAAGACATGTCCACTTCGGTCGGTTCCATACGTGGCGAAGACCTGACCAACAGGGCTTCGGCATTTAACATCATGCAAGGCGTGGCCGGAAAAATAGCGGGTGTGCAAAACATTTCGCAGTCTGGCAGGCCCGGTGGAAAATCGGCGTTACGGGTCCGCGGCATGGGCTCCATAAACGCCGGCAAGGATCCTATTTACGTACTGGACGGCATAATAGGCGTGGATCCCGATATCATAAACTCGGCCAACGTGGAGTCTATCGACATCCTTAAAGATGCTGCGGCGACGGCCATGTATGGGGCGCAGGGATCAAACGGAGTTGTCCTCATCACCACTAAAAAAGGTAAAAAAGACGGAGGCTTGATTACTTATGAAGGCAAGTTGGGATTTGGCTTTTTGAACCGGAAGCTCGACCTGCTGAACGCAGACGAATATATGGAGGTTCAAAAGCGCGCCTACGCGTATAGCGGCAAGACAATGCCCTACCTGACGACGCCCATGGAAAATCTGTTCTACTACGCCAAAGACAATTCCGGCAATTACCAGTATGACGCCAATGGCTTCCTGATCGCTTCGCCGAAATATGACACGGATTGGCAAAAAGAAGTTACGCGAACAGCCATTACCAATGATCATATCATCTCTTTTTCATCGGCGAATGACAAGACGAGTGTATATGCCAGTATCGGGTACCAGGATTATCAGGGGTTAGTGAGGGCGTCGCTCTATGAGCGTTTGTCGGGTACTGTAAATGTGAACAGCAAAATTAATGACTGGTTTCGTATTCAACTTATGGCAACCGTAGGTAATCAGGAAGGCAACAACAACGACATGGAAGGCTCTTTCAACCAGGGAGCCGTCAGGAATATGATCGAAATGCCGCCCATTGTTCCTGTGCAGTATGAGGACGGCACTTGGGGACGTAAGCATGATTACCCGCTGTCGGAAACGGCGGAAAACCCCCTCCTGCTGCTGCAAAACAGAAAAAGCGAATGGAAATCCAATTTCTCGCTGTTTAGCCTCAATGCCACACTGAACCTGACTAAAAAGCTGACGTTTACAGCGCAAGGCAACTACCAGATGGCCAACAGGAAAGAGATGAGCTATGCCAAGGCCGGACTTTTCGATGTGAGCATAAACAACGGCGGATATGCCGACATCTCGAACAGCGACAGTAAAAAATTCAGCAGCGAAAATTATTTTACCTTTACCGACAGTTTCTTTGACGGTCAGCTTAACTCGAATTTCGTGTTGGGAGCCAGTTGGTATTACAACCACTCGGAAAGCTCTTCTTCGGGTTCCGAACAATATTTCGACGACTCTTTCGATTACTACAACCTGGGGGCGGGAACAACATGGCACAAGCCGGGTTCAGGCATGGACCAGAATACGATGAATTCGTACTATTTCAGGATGAATCACACTTTCAGGGATAAGTATCTGCTTGGTTTTTCTTTTAGAATGGACGGCGCTTCAAACTTTGGCGCCAATAACAAGTATGGATATTTTCCGTCTGTATCGGCCGGATGGCGTATTTCAGAGGAAAACTTTTTCACGCCTGTAAAAGATATCATCAACCAAATGAAACTCCGTGCCAGTTACGGTGTGGTAGGAAATGCGTCTATCCCCAACTACAGAACCATATCCCAATACAGTAACGATTCGAACGGTTCGCTGATATTCAATAATGCCCTGAATCCATACGTTGTCCTCAGCAACCTTGGCAATGCAGACCTGAGATGGGAATCATCGCACCAGTTCAACGTCGGACTCGATCTTACCTTCCTCAATAATCGTTTAGAGGTAATATTGGATTATTACCGCAAATCCACCAAAGACCTGCTGTTCCAAAAGCAAGTCCCCTACACGACCGGCTATTCAACCTCATGGACAAATCTCGGAGAGATAGTGAACAGAGGCTTCGAGGCAACGATTACCTCGCGCAACATTCACTCCAAAGATTTCTTGTGGATCACAGACCTGGTATTCTCTACAAATAAATTAGTCGTTGCAGACATAAATGGAGAAACTATTGATACAGGAAACAACACGATAGCCAGAGAAGGAGAAGAATGGGCCGCATACTATGTTTACAGAAGGCTGGGCACTTGGAGTCTGGCAGAAGTGGCGGAAGCAGCCAAGTATAACAAAAAACCGGGGGATATTAAATTTGAGGATGTCGACGGAAACTACGTGATTGACGAGAACGACCGCCAGATTATGGGTAGCGGTACGCCTAAAGGAAACCTCACGATGATTAATACTTTCAACTATAAAGGTTTTTCTTTGATGATCGACCTGAACTACACCTACGGATTCAAGATTATGGGTATTACGACCACCATGTTAGAAAACAGGCCGCTGTACAGCAACAATACCAAAACCATGCTCAGCGCGTGGACGCCTGAGAGCCAAAATACCATGATCCCCGCATTACGCCTTCCTTCGGATCCTTATTTCGGAGAAAATGAAAAAGACTCTTTCATGCTCTACAAAGGCGATTTTTTCAGGATTCGCAACATTGCGCTATCCTATACGTTCAGCCCCAAAATCCTTGGGAAGATCAAAATCATCAACGATTTGTCGATAGGCGTATCTGTCGAAAACCTGTTGGTGCTTACGGAGTATCCGGGATATGATCCCGAAGTCGGGGCATTCAACACGGATACAGGGCAAAGTATCGACTTTTATGCTTATCCGCGCCCAACCACTGTTTCCGCTAACTTAAAAATCACATTCTAAAAATAATATTAACGGTATGAAAAAAATAGTTTCAAGTATAAGTTGTTTAATTGCCATAGTGGTAATTGCGACTTCATGTGATTCATTCCTTGATGAGGATCCCAAGACATTTCTTACGCCGAACTCCTATTTCCAAAACGAAGGACAAATTGTAGCGGCGGTGAACGGCTTATACACCTTTCTGGATGACATTTTCAATGGAGATGTAGAAGTCAATTCGCAAACTTTTAATTTTATAGAATACCTGTCTGGATACGGCGAACGGCCGCGGGGAGGAATACAAGACCTGTCACAGGCCATTAACCTGAATGTAGCCGACAACAACCTGTATGTGGAAAGACTGTGGGAAACGGCATATAAGGCTATTGAGAACTGCAACAGCGTTATCGCCGGTATTGAGTCGGTTGGTGAAGGAATTATAAGCGAAGATCGAAAGAACGAACTGCTGGGCGAAGCCTGTTTCCTGCGCGCTTACAACTACTTCAACCTTGTAAGGCTTTACGGACCTGTCCCGCTGAAACTCTCCAGCACATCCGACTTGTCAAGCGTGGAAATTGGATTGACGTCCGTAGAAGATGTCTATACCCAGATAGACACGGATTTGATAAGGGCCGGCGAACTGATGAATAACAGCCCCTGGACAAATACCGGCGGAAGGGTTACCAAAGGAGCCGTAAAATCATTGCTCGCCAAGGTTTACCTCACAATGGCGGGATATCCGCTGCAAAAAGGATCCGCCTATTATCAAAAAGCCTATGAAACGGCGAAAGAGGTATATACAAGTACTGCATTCCAGTTGTTCAGCAGTTACGCAGCACTGCGAACCAATGAAAACACCGGCGAATATATATGGTCTATTCAAAGGGAAGCCGACAATGCCGGCTCTCCTGTGCATAACGACATGCTGCCCTACCCTGCACCGGTAAAAGCAATTTCATCCAACCCCGAATCCGGAGGAGGGCTGGCGCCAACGCAGTTGTTTTACAACTCATACCCTTCGGGAGATAAGCGGACAGAAGAGAAAGGATACTATTACACCGAACACGAAGCGCGTGACGGCTCGGGAATGGTTGCGCTCGGACGTCCGTATATATACAAGTTCTGGGATGACAATGCCGCATCTTCCGGAAAGTCGGGCGCAAATTATTCGCTGTTGAGATATGCCGATGTACTGTTGATGATGGCCGAGGCAAAGGCCCAAGTGGACGGAGGAACAACGACCGACGCCGACGCCATTGACGCCTACTTTGAAGTACGACACAGGGCGCTGCCTTCCGAATCGAAACCTGCGTCAATAACCGTGAATGACATCTTGAAAGAACGCTTCTGGGAAATCTGCTTCGAAGGCCAGACCTGGTACGACATGTTGCGTACCCGAAAAGCCTTAAATGTGTCAACAGGCCAGATTGTCGACATGATCGGCTATCAGCTCCCCGGTCACGGAAGCGCACTCGACAATGCGGATCTGCTGTTGCCGTATCCTATCCGGGAACAACGATTGAACCCCAATCTTAAAAGGGATTAGCGCAATGAAACATCATCCCAAAAACAGGATATTATTGGTGTTTTTGTTGTGCCTTTTCATCTCCTGCCATGATGATAACAACAAAAAACAAAATCCTTTCGAGAATGGGAGCGGCGATGCTTTTATAAAGGTCGCGAACATCTCGAATGCCGATACGCTGTACCTCTCGTGGGAACTTACCGACACAAAAACCGAGTTCGATCATTACCGGATTGAGGTGAATAAGCCGAACGTGGTCAAAACAGTCGGAAAAAATGAACGTGCGTGCTTCTTCACCCACATACCGTACGATGAACTTGTATCGGTGTCAATATCATTAGTCGAGAACGACAAGGCGGTTAAAACCTATTCGACAAATGTCAGGATTGACGGCCTCGACAGGGTGATCGCAGGGATTATTATCCCGGATCAGGGGGGCGTTACAGCAGGAGACGGTATGTATTCAATCGCCCTGCCCGACGGCAGGAGTATTTTCCTGATGGGCGACTCCTATATCGGCCCTGTTACCAATGGGCAACGTTCCACGTCCGACCGCATGTACAGGAATACGTATATTGTGTATGACGACGGACAGGTCAGCGCCATTTACGGCGCTAACGGCAACAACAACGCTTCGGCGGCCGTTCCTCCCGGTTATTCCAACGAGCAGAAATGGTATTGGCCCGGACACGGATTTGTCGACGGAAACAAACTCTACATCTTCCAGACCTTAATGTACCAGGGCGGCGAGGGCATGTGGGGATTCATGTACGAAACGACCCACATCCTGGAGTATGACCTGCCCAGCCTGCAACTGAGCAAAAACACGCCCATACCTTTCACCGGCTCGCCGGACATCCATTATGGAATGGCCGCGCTCAAGGAAGGCGATTACATGTATATCTACGCGCAAGTGGACATAGAAAATGACATGGATCCCATATCCGAAGTATTGGCCGCGAGGACTACTGCAAGCGGCCTGTATACCGACTGGCAGTATTACAACGGTTCGGGCTGGAGCGCCAATGCTTCGGAAGCGGTTAAACTAAGTGGTTTGGCAAGTGTGCCGGTTTCTTCTCAATTCAATGTCTTCAAACTGCGCGGCAAATATGTATTGCTCACGCAGAGTAAGGCATTCAACTCGGGAGAGATTTATACGTTCATCGCAGACAACCCCTACGGCCCCTGGAGAAACAAAAAACTTGTTTTCAAAACATACGAGCAGGACACGCCACACCTGTTTACTTACAACGCAATGGCTCATCCACAATTCGAGAAAGACGGCATGATATTAGTCAGTTACAACGTCAACACCGAAGTCTTTGCGGAGCAGTTCAGCGATGTGAGCACGTACCGCCCCAGATTTTTCTGGGTTGAAATAGATAAAATATTAAACAACTAATTCAATTAAACAGATTATTATGAAAAAATATGTATTACTTTTTGCAATCGTCTCGGTGTTGTTTCCTTTTTCAAGCTGTGATGACAACAACCGACTAATAATGGGTTCGGACTATCCGGCCGATTATGACATCACGTACGGTATAAGACAGGCCATGCAATACGACGAAGTGAACATCAACGGCATCGACCTTGCGGCGAAACTTCCGTTCTTCGAAACATTCAGGCTGACTATACACTATACCGACAGTAAAATAAGCGCAGTGACTTTATCGAATGGAGACGTCCCTTTCTCTCCTTATGATTTTGATGTTCCCGCCGGCAAAACGGCGTGTTACCTGGATACCGATGCGCTTCCCAACGAACTGCGAATTGCCGGAACCAATAATGTGGTCGCCTATTTTCAGAATGGGGAGTTCAGTATTCCTTTCACGCTGGAGTGTTCGGCGTTGAATTACAAATATACCTTTAAAAGTGTTCAATAATCTAAAATAAATACGTATGAAACTCTTAAAAAAATATAAATACTGGTCGTTTCTTGCAGCCATGTCGTTTCTCATTGTAACTTGTATGAGCATAGAGGAAGTTATTCATCCTGACAACGCCCAAGTGAACAGCGATATCGAAATTTTGGTTAAAATAAAAATCGATGCGGAAACCGACGGCGACAGCAAGTTGGCGTTTGGGATATTGGCTCCAAAAAGCTGGAACATTGCCGGCAGCGCTACTGTAACACTTACTACAACCGCCAATTTCGCCGCCAATGTGGTTACCAATGACCCCATGACGGTGATACCAGCCGGACAAACCAACCCGACAGACGCCCAACCCTGGGCGGCTTCGTTCCAGAGCAAATTCGGGGTCTTGGGCAATACGGGGCCGGTGGAGTGGGTGGTTTTTGAGTCAAACACCACCTTCCAAATCAATGATACAAAACAAGAGCAGGATGTAGTAAATGGCACTGTCCGCATACGGCTTCATACCGGCAACAGGGCTGTAAAACTCTTTATGGGATATACATTCTGCGGAAAGCAGTTTGGATTTAACGACGAAAAATACCCGGACACCCCGGTACTGAAGTCGGAAGTGCTTGAAGTAACCGGCGGCGACGACCCGCTATGGGATTATACCGTAGAGCCACAGGTATCGTACGTGCCCACGACGTTTGGCTTCGGCGATATATTCTCCGTCAAATACAACGAATCCAACTCCGCCACAGGCGGCCTTAATGGTGGTAACGTATACCTTCTCGGGAAAGTGAAATACAACGAGGGCGGCGTCACAAAGGAAAAAACAGTGGACGCAACAAGCAGCAAAACGCTCATGGAAGCGTTAGGCGACATGGGGCAGGTGACTTCGTGGCAGAAATACATTTACCCGACAGACTTTTTCGATTTGCCGGCGAACGTCGTCATAGAAGAAATCCAGGTTTACTTCACCAATCAAGATAAAAGCATTGAGGTGGATAACGACTTTATCATAACGGCAACCTGCCCATAAAATGAAGTGCACCCCAAAAGTTGGACGGTTTAACAATATTTTGACTTATAAGAATGAGTTCGGTAGTTTACCGGGCTCATTCCATTTAAATTAATTTTTATTCTCTTATTATTGTAATAG
>JAISXD010000077.1 GCA_031270665.1 Tannerellaceae bacterium
ATGAAGAAATAAACGAATAAAATTAATCATAGCCAACTTTTAACCGTAAACCTATTCCAGGAAAAGTAAACCAATATGACGTCTTCGGTAAACCATTATATAATCTTCAAAAAACCATAATAATGTCTTTACCAAACCATTATAGTGGTTTACTGAAGGCGTCATAATGGTTTTTTTCAAGAAATAAATACCTCTTACAAGAACTTTATTTTTTTCGTTTTTTCAGTCACATTTCATATAAAATGTTTATGTTCAAATAAATAAGTGTGACTGGAGGTGTGACGAAAAGTGACTGGACGTGACTGAAAAAACGAAAAAAAATAAAGTCTTGAAGATCACTTGCAGACCGTGGCCATCTGTCTTTTTTCACCAATGAAGACGGATTACAACTTGGAGGCGACGAAGGAGCGCGGCCTTATCGTTATCCGCTTCTTAACCTAATCTTAATCCTTTTTTTACAAGCTTTCTTATTAGCAGTACATTCACAAACAAAAGTTATAAAAGGGAATATTATTAATGAATCCGATGATAGCGGTATCCCCGATGTAAATATCTTTTTAAAAAATATACATACGGGTACTATCTCAGATAAAAACGGAAAATTCACACTAAATATTTCAGGCGAGTACATAAATGAATACTTGTACTTTACCGGAATATCCTTTAATGGAGACAGTCTTTTAATTAGGGATATTAAATCACCGGTAACAATAAAACTGTCGCCTAAAACCTACCTCCTTTCAGAAATATATGTAATGCCTGACAGCGCTCTATATACGTTATTACGAAAAGCATACAATAATATTCCAAATAATTATCCAAATGTCCCCACGCTATATGAAGGTTTTTACAGGGAAAGTACACAAAATGAAGAAGAGCAGCAGGCAGACTTTATAGAAGCTGTATTATCCATCTATAAAGACCCTTACCAAAAACCAAGCGATAGCCCGGGACAGGTTGAATTGCTTAAATCCAGAAAAAGAAAAATCAGGGATACCGGGATATTATATTACGGGGGAGCTTACCTGACAATTAAGAATGATTTCGTATTATCCCGCGCAGATTTTATCCAGCCTCAAAAATTTAAAAGTTATAAATATAAATTCAATGGAATAAAGTCATTGAATGGGAAATATTTTTATGATATTAGTTTTCAAAAAATAACAAGAGATACTCTCGCTCTTTCCGGAAAGATGATACTTGATAAAGAAAGTCTCGCCTATGTATCGTTTGATGTAAATAGAAATATAAAGTCGGTAAAACCACAAATTAAACAGCGAATAAATACACTCCATGAGACTTATGAAGAAATCGACGGCAAATGGTATCTAAAATACTATCGTTCGAAAAACGAAGACATCAGAAGGTTTAATGAAAAAAAAATATTCCTCGATTGAATATATTACAACTGATATTAAAAGTGATTCCATACATCCGATTCCATACGAAAAACAATTACAGTTTTTCGATCCCTTGATAACAAGGGCAGACGAATACAATAAAAAAGGATGGACTGATTATACTATTCTTGATAAGGTAGATACTGCTAACTCTAAATTCCAGTTTACAATAGATGAATCAACTGAAATATTCAAAGAACACACAAAAGCTAAATCAGTCCGTGCTATGAACTTGATATCTGTCCTTTCCAGATTCCATTATGACATCGGGCTATCATACAGGCAGGTAAGGAAAGATGCTGTAAACTATGATATTTCTTTTCATCCTAAGGGTAATTTATTTGCAATTAAACACAAACAGAAAAATATAGATGACAATATTCTCGTTCAAACCAGGTTCGGGTATAAACTGAATAAAAATATAGACGTATTCTATCAGGAAAGTATCGATTTATTTAATAAATCAATCTCTATAAATGAAAGATATTTAGGAATTGAATTCAGTAAAAATATAAAAAGAACAGGATTACCTTTATTCTTTGAGGCTTCTCTCATGTATTCCTTCAATAACTATTATTCGGATCTTGGTAAATATGATAATCCAATGACTTTTAAATACAATGAGAAAAAGATAGATTCAAGAGTTATATCATTCGATTATGGATATAAATATAAGTCTGTTATACCTCAAATAGCATTATCAAAAAGAATCAGCAGAGTATTTTCCATGAAAATGTACTTCTCGTATGATATCCATTTACGCTCTGATAAGATATTTCGGATAAAAGAAGAAAAAGGTGGACTATTCTCAAAAGAAAAAATCGAACTGAAAGATAATGATAAAAATCTCTATTTTAACAATAACTCCCCGTGGGATTCTTTTGATGTAGGCAATGCACAATTTGGACTATTGATAAGATTCCTTTAATTGATCCTTTTATTCGGAGACAGAGATTGGCAGTTTGGCAATTTTATAAATTTACCTGCTATTTGTAACCCAAACCATCTGTTTAAATAATAATTTGTTACTTTTGCTGCCGATTTGGGTTAATATGAACATTTAAACATTTAAACAGATAATCTATGGCAAAGTCGACAAGAGAAGAAGCCCTCCGGTATCACGCGGAGGGAAAACCGGGGAAAATAGAAGTAGTTCCCACCAAGCCATACAGTACGCAGGCTGATTTATCACTGGCTTACTCGCCGGGAGTAGCGGAGCCTTGCCTTGAAATCGAAAAAAATCCGCTGGATGCGTATAAATACACAGCGAAGGGGAATCTGGTAGCGGTTATATCAAACGGGACAGCCGTACTGGGACTTGGCAATATCGGCGCTATGGCGGGAAAACCCGTTATGGAAGGAAAAGGACTGCTGTTTAAGATATTTGCAGGTATTGATGTGTTCGATATCGAGGTGGACGAAAAAGATACCGAGCAATTTATCCAAACCGTAAAGGCTATTTCGCCTACTTTCGGAGGGATTAACCTGGAAGATATCAAGGCGCCCGAGTGCTTCGAAATAGAAACACGCCTCAAAGCCGAACTCGACATACCGGTTATGCACGACGACCAGCACGGGACTGCTATCATTTCAGGCGCCGGACTGCTGAATGCACTCGAAATAGCCGGTAAGAAAATCGGAGAGGTAAAGATTGTGGTAAACGGGGCGGGCGCCGCATCCATATCCTGCACAAAGCTTTATATGATGCTCGGCGCTAAAAGGGAAAATATCATTATGTGCGACAGCAAAGGCGTGCTTTCCATTCATCGCACAGACCTGAACAGCGCCAAGAAAGAATTTGCCACGGAGCGGACGATCAAAACACTCGGCGAAGCCATGGCCGGCGCGGACGTATTCCTCGGGCTTTCCGTAGCCGATGTGCTTACCCGGGAAATGGTGCAAGCAATGAACGCGAACCCGATTGTGTTTGCGCTGGCCAATCCCAATCCTGAAATTTCATACCGGGAGGCAATGGCGTCGCGCAAGGATATTATCTTTGCCACAGGGCGTTCGGACTATCCCAACCAGGTAAATAATGTACTGGGATTCCCTTATATTTTCCGTGGAGCGCTGGACACCCATGCTACAGCGATCAATGAAGAGATGAAACTGGCCGCCGTCAAAGCCATCGCCCTGCTGGCCAAAGAACCTGTGCCGGACGTTGTTAATGCCGCATACCAGTTGGAACGCACTACGTTCGGGCGCGAATATATCCTGCCCAAACCATTAGACCCGCGGCTGCTTACCATCGTGTCCATCGCCGTAGCCAAAGCGGCGATAGAGTCGGGAGTCGCCCGCAAAACGATTACCGACTGGGAGGCCTACGGCAATCACCTTCGCGAAATGATGGGCTACGATAATAAACTGATCCGCTCGTTTATGGACATGGCGCGTAAAAATCCGAAACGGGTTGTATTTGCCGAAGCCAATCACGCCAATATGCTCAAAGCGGCTGTTGAAGCGAAAGCCGAAGGTATTTGCACGCCAATTCTGTTAGGAAACGAAGAACGCCTGCACAAGATTGCCGCCGAAGAGAATCTCAATATCGATGACATCGAAATCGTCAATCTCCGCCACGACCGCGAGAACGACAGGAGAAGCCGCTATGCGCAGCTTTTCTCCGAACAGAACGCGCGCAACGGCGTTACCTTCTCCGAAGCGTACGAAAAGATGGTAGACCGGAATGCATTCGGCATGATGATGGTGATGACAGGCGAAGCCGACGCCTTTATTACGGGCGTTTACAGCCGCTATTCCGAAGTTACCCGGATGGCGGAAGAGATCGTTGGTATCCGCCCCTCCTACAATCATTTCGGGGCCATGAATATTATTATCTGTAAAAAAGGAACGTTCTTTATTGCCGATACATTAATAAACCGCCACCCGTCGGCCGACGTTTTAAAAGACGTTGTCCGCTTAACGCACGACGCCGTAAAGTTCTTTGCCTACGACCCCGTAATCGCCATGCTTTCCTACTCTAATTTCGGCGCCGACAAACAAGGCAGCCCGCTCAAAGTACACGAGGCGATAGAGTACCTGCACAAAAATTATCCCACTATGATTGTAGACGGGGAAATGCAGGTCAATTTTGCGCTCAACAAAAAACTCCGCGACGAAACCTACCCCTTCAGCCGGCTGAAAGGAAAAGACGTCAACACACTGGTATTCCCCAACCTGAGCTCGGCCAACAGCGCCTACAAATTACTGCTCGAAATGGGCGTGGGCGAAACGATCGGCCCCATCCAGATGGGACTCAATAAGCCGATACACTTCACCGACCTGGAAAGCTCTACGCGCGACATCCTCAACCTCACCGCCATCGCCGTGGTAGACGCCATTGTGCAGGAACAAATCGAGCGGAACCTTTAGCGTATACCCGCCGCTTCCTGCAGCATACCGGGCGGTTTTGCGGGAAGCGGATTTCAATCGCCGCCTCTGATCTGTCGGCCAGGCTTATACGGGATTTTATACACAAATAAGAAAGAGTGCCAAAGCTTATACGGGATTTTACGCACGAATAAGAAAGAGTGCCCAGGCTTATACGGGATTTTACGCACGGATAAGAAAGAGCGCCAAAGCTTATACGGGATTTTACGCACGGATAAGAAAGAGCGCCAAAGCTTATACGGGATTTTATACACAGATAAGAAAGAGCGCCCAAGCTTATCCGGGATTTTATGCACAGATAAAGATGGGCGCCCGGTCTTATCCGTGGAAAAAAGCTGGAAGAAACCACTGTATTTTTCCTGACTCTTCCGTAATTATTAGGTATATTTGTACGGCTGATTCTTATTTATCCGTTAAATTATACATAAGCGTATGAAAGCGAAAACACTTATATCGTTTGATAGCGTCTGGCAGTCGCCCGATGCGGAGGGAAAGCCGTTGAAAAAGAGCGGCAACGAGGTGGTAGACAACTATCTTTCCTTAGTGCGCAGGAATTATACGGCAGATCTCAGGGATTATGTTAAAATGATGGGCTGCACGGTGACGGAATTGAACGTTTTGATCAACTATTTCACGGGCCTGTCGCCACAAAAGTGGCGCGTAGAGCTTATCCTGCGCGATACGAAATGGTATTTGCTGCATACGGACATGCGCATCCAGGAGGTTGCCGCAAAGATGGATTTTGCCGTCCACCAGGGGCTGACGCT
>JAISXD010000018.1 GCA_031270665.1 Tannerellaceae bacterium
GGCTCCACCTCTTTCCATTCCGAACAGAGAAGTTAAGCCCGGTTACGCCGATGGTACTGCAAAACATGTGGAAGAGTAGGTAGCTGCCAATTTATTTATTCTGAAAAGCCGTTCTCTATTATAGAGAACGGCTTTTTTTTGTTTATAGGGGAGTTCTGACAAGATCATTTCCATAGCATCGTAGACGTAGAGTGGGATGCAAGTGCCAGGGGTATAATCGTTCATTTGCAATAATTTTACTTGTTCGACAGGTCTTTTTCCATGATCGTTCGTATTTACTTTCATGATTTTAATTGTTTAAGTTTACTGATGCAAATTCCGCCTTTTTAAAAAACGATCTTGATATCTACCAACCTTGCAGAAATCGAATTTGTTTATAAATGATTTGTACCTTTGTTTTAAATAAGTAAGCGTTTGGAAGTATAATATTTAGTAAATTGTTTAAATCGAGGAAAACAAACTGGGATAAGAAAAGAATAGGATTTATCTCAAATCGGAATTGGATTTGAGGCTTCTTCCTAACCAGATTGTCTACGTAGAAGGAGAATATAGTAATATGGGTAACAGGGTTATTGCAGAAAACTATGATACGATATCTACAAAGTTAAAACACACTGAATGCTTAGATTTTATCTACTGAAAAGATCCATCCGGGCCTTTTCCGGGTATATGAGGAAAGATGGTAAGGCCTTTTCTATCTGGAAGTAAGAGTAAAATCACCAATCAGGTTAATTACTATATAGATACGATTTCCTGCAGCCCTCGATATACACTTCCAATACCCGGTAAGGATGACACCATTCTTTTTGATATTGAAAAACCTTCTCCCAAAAGTATTTGTAGAGAAAAAGAGAGAGCAACTAAAAGAAGAGATATTTGTTCTTCCCTCCGATGATCATTTGCCGAAAAAACGATCGACAACGCCCACTACAAAGTATCGGAAGAGGAAGCCGAGAAGATGTTTTCCCCTTTAGAATCTTCCTGCCTGCTTTCGATACGATGGAGGTTGAGATGAACCCGTTGCCCAAAAACACTATTTATATTGTTTTTACGGCATCTTGGCGGGATTAACCTGAAATCGTTAATTGGTTATAAGATAGAGCTATTGGAGATTTACAAATTGTTATCCTATAGGGAAACATATTTCAGTATGGTAGAAAGCATTAGTAGAATATGTAATTTGTCAAAAGGTGCTGTTAACGAGAAACTCTCGCGGATCAAAGAGGCTTTCCTGAAGAAAATGTCTATGGATAGGACTAAATATTATATTGTGAGAGGCGGGCGCGGAATGGAAAGAGAACAGAAATTGTTCGCTCATTAATTGGATTCCCTGATGCTTTTACAGAAATTAAGTTGACGGAAATATCCGGATGATCTATATCATTGTTCTAAAAAAGGCTTATTTTGGAATACGAATTGAAGAAATATTGTATGTTTGCAGGCAAAAGGACGTGTTTTTCTAATCAATTCTTTTCGTAAAGAAACTAACTACATATACAATGAAAAAGATATTATTGCTATTAGGCTGTTTATTATCGATGAATTCGATAGTTGCCCAGCCAGGAAATTACAGAATCGTAAATGATATTGCTTACAGGCAGGTAACGAATGATTCATATGCCGCAGAAAGGTGTAAAGCGGATATTTACTATCCGGAAGATGTAACAGGCTTTCCAACAGTTGTATGGTTTCATGGCGGGGGATTGTCCGGGGGAGAAAAGTTTATTCCCGAACAGTTAAAGCAATCCGACCTTGCTGTTGTTGCGGTAAACTACCGGTTACTGACGAAGGCACAACTAACTGATTGTGTTGATGACGCCGCCGCTGCGGTAGCCTGGACTTTTAATGAAATAGGCAAATATGGGGGAGATACTCAAAAAATATTTGTGGCAGGACATTCGGCGGGCGGTTATCTGGCGACGCTGATAGGATTGAATAAAAGATGGCTGGGCGACTATGGGATAGATGCGGATTTGATTGCCGGCCTGATTCCTTTTAGCGGCCAGGCGATCACTCATTTTTCGTATCGCCAGTATAAAGGGATGAAAGATACGCAACCAAGTATCGATGAGTTTGCCCCGCTTTATTATGTGCGTGCGGATGCTCCTCCATTAGTGATTGTTTCGGGAGACAGGGAAATGGAGATACTTGGACGCTATGAAGAAAACGCCTATTTCTGGCGCATGATGAAAGTGATCGGGCATAAAGACGTTTATTTGTACGAACTTGACGGCTACGATCATGGAGCTATGGCCGATCCGGCTTTTCACATACTAAAGAATCATATAAAAGATATCCTGAAAAAGAAAGATGATTAATAGACCTCTTTCGCTATCTGCCAAACACTGTCTACAGCCATGAATGTGTAGAAATGCAAGCTTGGCACATTGTGCGAAATCAAATCCCTGCATTGCTCTTTACACCATTCAATACCTATAGATTTGGCATCGCTGTCTGTTTTGCATATACGAAGCCCGGCGGCTAAAGGCTCCGGTATATCAGACCGGAATATTTTAGGAAGAACCGTTAGTTGATTCTTAAATACGATCGGTTTGATTCCCGGTATGATAGGAACCGTTATTCCCTCTTTACGGCAGCGATCTACGAAGGCATAATATTTTTCATTATCGAAAAACATCTGGGTCACTAAGTAGTCCGCCCCATTCTCTACTTTCATTTTGGCATAATAGACGTCCGATTCCATATTGGGAGCCTCTTCGTGCTTTTCCGGATAACAGGCCATCCCGTAAGAAAAAGGCGTTTCGTTTGCTTCGAATGCGGAACCGTCTACAGCCACGCCTTTATTAAAGTTATTCACTTGTTCCTGTAGCTCAGTTGCATAATTATGATATTGGCTTTTATCCTGATTGGGGTCGAGCGTCTTTGTATCTCCCCGCAGTAAAAGTAAATCATAAACTCCCAGAAAATTCAAGTCAATTAAGGCATACTCTGTCTCATCCTTCGTGAATCCTTTGCATATAATGTGCGGAACGGCGGTGATTCCATAGTTATTTTGGATGGCCGAAGCAATCGCAACAGAGCCTGGGCGCTTACGGATATTTACCCGTTGGTAAGTGCCATCCGGTAACGTTTTATATATAAATTCGCTGTGATGCGAGGTTATATTAATGTATTTAGGATCAAATTCCCGCAGCTTATCAATCACATGATATACTTTATGGATACTATTTCCTTTTAAGGGAGGAAGTATTTCAAAAGAAAAAGCCGTCTTCTTGCTGTTATTCAACTGTTCAATTACACGCATTCCGGTTGTTTTTATGCCTCAACGATCTGATTGGCAGTGATTGAAAAAATCTGCACATAGTTCAGTTTTGTTTCGTACATTCTTTGTTGTAAATTTTCATTATTCCTTTCTAACAGTCTTTCAGCCGAACCATCTTTCCAGCGGTTTTCTATCCATTCAATAGGGCACACATGAATAATTTCCCCTTCAAGGATTGTTTCTTTCCCTACTTCCGGTTCGAGATAATGCGTATACTTATCCGTTTGTTTCTTATTACAGGCAAAAAGCGTGATATAGCTTAGCGTTGATGCTTTTAAGAAAATACGTCGTTTCATCTTTGATGAGCTTAAATTTCAAGGCAAATGTAGTAATTATCCTTTGGAATAGATTATTTTTGTGGGTCTAATTTAATAAATTGAATTTTATGGATGTTATCAATTGGTCTGAACTTTCGTTCGGATATATGAAGACCGATTACAATGTAAGATGCTATTATCGTGATGGTAAGTGGGGAGAATTGGAAGTAAGCTCTTCGGAAATTCTTACGATTCATATGGCGGCCACCTGCCTTCATTACGGGCAAGAAGCGTTTGAAGGGCTAAAGGCTTTCCGTGGAAAAGACGGACAGGTTCGCGTATTTCGTATGGATGAAAATGGGGAACGGTTACAAGCCTCAAGCCGGGGCATCGTTATGGCTGAATTTCCGGTAGAAAAGTTTGAAGAAGCTGTACGTAAAGTAGTGAAATTAAATGAACGTTTTGTTCCTCCTTATGGAAGCGGCGCCTCTCTCTATATTCGCCCGTTACTGATAGGATTGGGAGCGCAGGTGGGAGTAGCTCCGGCGTCGGAGTATATGTTCCTGGTATTTGTTACGCCTGTAGGCCCCTATTTCAAAAGCGGATTTAAACCGGCGCCTGTTTGTATTATGCGCAGTTACGACCGTGCCGCTCCGCAAGGAACCGGAACAATCAAAGTAGGAGGTAATTATGCCGCCAGCTTAATTGCCGGAAGAAAAGCGCAGGAAAACGGATACGCCGCCGTGCTGTACCTTGATCCGAAAGAAAAGAAATACCTCGACGAATGCGGCCCTGCCAACTTCTTTGGCATAAAAGGCAATAGTTATATCACCCCCGGATCAAATTCCATACTACCTTCCATAACAAATAAAAGCTTGCAACAATTAGCGAAAGACATGGGATTGAACGTAGAACGACGCTCAATTGAAGTAGAAGAACTGGCTACTTTAGAAGAAGCTGCCGAATGTGGAACAGCCGCCGTCATCACCCCTATCTCGCAAATAGACGATTTAGACGAACACAAATCATACGTTTTTTCAAAAGACGGAAAACCGGGCCCGACCTGCGAAAAATTATACAACAAACTAAAATCCATCCAATGCGGAGACGAACCCGACCCCTACGGTTGGGTAACAATTCTGGAATAACAAGTCTTTACATAAGAGATAAAGGCGGTTCAGTATCAATAGCGTGCAATGAGACAGATGAAGTAGTTTTTGAAGAAATTATAAAATAATAAATAGAAAGGAATCATACAGAAAAGTCCTGGGCGAAAAGCTCAGGACTTTTCGTGAAAAAAAAGGTTTGTCAGCTTACAGGATTGCCCAAAAAGGAAATATTAGAATAGATCAGGTCAACGCTGTTGAGTTTGGCAAAAAAAACTATACAATAGATGCTTTTCTTGGATACCTATCCGGGAGTGATTTGTATATGTTTTTCGCGGAAAAAGATGATACAAAAGATATAATTTCATTAAAAGTAACAGGCGTAAAATGAGCTATGATACAGTTGCCGTCTATATAGGTTATATAGAGGATATTTGTTTGGTTCATCGGGTTGAGCGATACAGCATAAAAGGGGAAGAAACCATAGCAGGCAACTGTAAATATTATATTAACGATTTGTCGTTTCGGAACTACCTTTATCAAGGTTTTGGATACGGTGTCGGTTACATGTTGGAAAACATCGTTTTTTTAGGTCTTGTAAGAAACGAATTCAACGTTTATGTAGGCAATATTAAGGATAAAGAGGTTGATTTTATTGCGATTAAAGGTGCTCGTACCCTTTACGTTCAAAGTACTTATATATTGATAGACGAGCAGACAATCGAACGGGAATATTCTGCATTGGAAGCTATTGACGATAGTTATGAAAAAGTTGTAGTATCAATGGATGATATAGCCCTTCCTAATCGGCAGGGCATTAAGCATGTTCAGGCATGGGATATAAGGTTATAATCACCAAAGTGTAACATCAGATTTGTGAAAGAATTATTAATATTGCTATCTCTGTGTAGCAAATGACGGTTTTTTGTTACTTTTGCAAAGGAAAATTGTGAAATGTCATGGAATCATTCTTTAGGACACATAATTATTTACTTGAACATACCTACTCTCCCGTCAGAAGGCTGTTGATGGATGAAATTGACTGGAACGACCGGCTTATTGGGATAAAAGGATCGAGAGGGGTGGGGAAGACAACTTTCTTATTGGAATATGCCCGTGAGTTTTTTGGGAAGGATAACAGGGAATGTTTGTATATCAACCTGAATCATTTTTACTTTACCGAGTGCAGGATTATTGATTTTGCCGCTGAATTCAGGGCTAAAGGGGGGAAGGTACTGTTGATAGACCAGGTATTTAAGTATCCTGAATGGTCGCACGAACTGCGTTATTGTTACGATCATTTTCCTGATTTGAAAATTGTTTTTTCCGGTTCATCGGTTATGCGTCTGAAAGAAGAAAATCCTGATTTATCTGGGCGTGCCGTATCGTACAATTTACGCGGCTTCTCGTTTCGCGAATACCTGAATTTGGTAACGGACGCCTCCTTTCCGGTTTATTCGCTTGAAGAGCTTTTAGCCGATCATAAAACGATAGCCCAAACGATTTGTTCGACTGTAAAACCCATGGCTTTTTTTCAGGACTACCTGCATCATGGCTATTATCCTTTTTTCCTGGAAAAAAGAAATTTTTCGGAGAATTTACTGAAAACGATGAATATGATGCTCGAGGTGGATGTGCTATATATCAAACAAATTGAACAAAGTTACCTGCCGAAGCTGAGGGAATTACTTTATCTGTTAGCCATCAATGCACCTTGCGCCCCGAATGTAAGCCAATTGAGTAAAGATATAAAAACGAGCCGGGCTACGGTGATGAACTATATCAAGTATCTTACAGATGCACGGCTTACGAATATGCTTTATAATGAAGGGGAAACGTTCCCCAAGAAACCGGCAAAAGTGTATATGCACAATACGAACCTGATGTTTCCGATCCGTCCGTCGGATGTGAATCTTCAGGCTGTACGAGAGACTTTTTTCTATAATCTGTTACACAAAGGGCATAAGCTGAATACGGGCGTTAAAAACGCTCATTTTATGATTGATGGAATACATAACTTCCGGGTTGAAGAATCCCTTCGCATACGGGCGAATCCGGATATGTATTATGCTATAGAGAAGGCCGAAGTGGGAGAGGAGAACCTGATCCCGCTATGGCTGTTTGGTTTTTTGTATTAAAATTAGTGTTACTTAATATTTATTTTAGAAATGACGAAACAAAAGAAGTTTTTAACGTGTGATGGCAATCAGGCCGCTGCGCATATTTCGTATATGTTTAGCGAAGTGGCGGCTATTTATCCCATCACACCTTCGTCTACAATGGCGGAATATGTAGACGAGTGGGCGGCGGCCGGACGTAAAAACATTTTCGGTGAAAAGGTTTTGGTTCAGGAGATGCAATCGGAAGGAGGAGCTGCCGGAGCGGTTCACGGTTCTTTACAGGCAGGTGCTTTGACATCAACTTATACGGCTTCGCAAGGGCTGTTGCTGATGATTCCTAACATGTATAAGATTGCCGGCGAATTATTGCCCTGTGTATTCCATGTATCTGCCCGTACGATTGCGTCGCATGCGTTGTCTATCTTTGGCGACCATCAGGATGTTATGGCTTGCCGGCAGACCGGGTTCGCTATGCTGGCGGAAGGTTCGGTGCAGGAAGTGATGGATTTATCGGCAGTAGCTCATCTGGCAACGATCAGGTCGCGCGTGCCGTTTGTAAACTTCTTCGACGGTTTCCGTACCTCCCATGAAATACAGAAAATCGAGATGTTGGCAAATGACGATGTGGCGCATTTGATCGACCGGAAAGCATTGGCGGAGTTCCGTTCGCGTTCCTTAAATCCTGAAAACCCGGTAGCGCGCGGTATGGCGGAAAACCCGGATGCTTTCTTCCAGCACAGAGAAGCGTCTAATAAATTTTATGAAGCCGTTCCCGGGGTAGTAGAAGAATATATGAAAGAAATTTCGGCGATTACCGGGCGCAAATACGGATTGTTTGATTATTACGGGGCAGCAGATGCCGACCGTGTAATCATAGCCATGGGTTCCGTAACCGAAGCCATTCGCGAAACAATTGATTACCTCACGGCTAAAGGTGAAAAAGTAGGGCTGTTGGCCGTTCACCTCTATCGCCCGTTCTCTGCCAGACATTTCCTGGCTGCCATGCCCGAATCGGCCAGACGTATTGCCGTTTTAGACCGTACAAAAGAACCGGGTGCAAACGGAGAACCCTTATATATGGATGTGAAAGACGTCTATTATGGTACGGAACATGCGCCGCTTATAGTGGGCGGGCGTTATGGCCTGTCTTCTAAAGATACAACGCCGGCCCAGATTCTGGCCGTGTATGAAAACCTGTCCCTGCCTCTGCCGAAAAACGGATTTACCATAGGCATTGTAGACGACGTAACCTATACATCCCTCCCGCAGAATGAAGAAATCGCCATGGGCGGAGAAGGTATGTTCGAAGCGAAGTTCTATGGTTTAGGCGCAGACGGTACGGTGGGCGCAAATAAGAACTCGATTAAGATTATCGGCGATAATACAAGCAAATACTGCCAGGCTTATTTCTCTTACGATTCAAAGAAGTCGGGCGGTTTCACCTGTTCCCACCTTCGCTTTGGCGACGAACCGATCCGTTCTACCTATTTGGTAAATACGCCAAACTTTGTGGCTTGCCATGTGCAGGCTTATTTGCGTATGTACGACGTAACCCGCGGGCTTCGCGAAAACGGGACATTCCTTTTGAATACAATCTGGAATGAAGAAGAGTTGGAAAAACATTTGCCCAATAAGATCAAACGTTATTTTGCGAAGAAGCATATCACCGTATATTATATCAATGCCACCAAAATAGCCGAAGAAATTGGTTTGGGCAATCGTACGAATACCATTCTGCAGTCGGCTTTCTTCCGTATCACGAAGGTAATCCCTGCCGAGTTGGCTATCGAACAGATGAAGAAATTCATCGTTAAATCGTATGGCAACAAAGGAGAGCAGATTGTCAATATGAACTATGCTGCCGTAGACCAGGGCGGCGCATACAAACAACTGGCCGTAAAACCCGAATGGGCTACCCTTGCCGACGACGAAAGGGAGCGGAAGGAACAACCGGCCTTCATTAAAAATGTGGTGAATGTAATCAATGCGCAGGATGGCGATTTGCTTCCGGTATCTACCTTTGTGGGTATCGAAGACGGAACCTGGCAACAGGGAACCGCTAAATATGAAAAACGCGGCGTGGCGACGCACGTGCCGGCCTGGACGCCCGAAAACTGTATACAGTGTAATAAGTGCGCGTATGTTTGCCCGCATGCTTCTATCCGCCCGTTTATGCTGGATGAAGCCGAACAGGCAAAAGCACCGTTCAATAACACACTGAAAGCGATAGGTAAACAGTTTGACGGGATGAAGTTCCGCATACAGGTATCCGTGTTGGATTGCTTGGGTTGCGGTAACTGCGCCGATGTTTGCCCGGGCAACAAACAGGGCAAAGCGCTTGAAATGGCGCCGTTGGAAAGCCAGTTGGCCGAAGCTCCCAATTGGGACTATTGCGCTGTGGAAGTGAAGAGCAAACAGCATTTGGTGAATGTAGAGGCCAATGTGAAAAACTCACAGTTTGCAACGCCCCTGTTTGAGTTCTCGGGCGCCTGCTCCGGTTGTGGCGAGACGCCGTATGTTAAACTGCTTTCTCAGTTATTTGGCGAACGCCAGATGATTGCCAATGCAACAGGTTGTTCCTCTATCTATTCAGGCTCCGTACCCTCTACGCCTTATACAAAGGGCGAGAACGGACGTGGACCCGCCTGGGCCAATTCGTTGTTTGAAGACTTTGCCGAGTACGGAATGGGTATGACTATGGCCGTTGAAACCATGCGCAGCCGCGCGGTTGAAAAAACAAAAGCGCTGATGGCCATCGAATGGACGCAACAAAGGGTGAAAGAGGCCGCACAGGCATGGCTGGATAATATGAACAACGGTGGCGCGGCAGGCCGGAAAGCCGCCGACGACTACGCTGCCGCCCTCCAATGGGGCGCCGCCTCGATAGACGAAACCATTGCCTATTTTGAAAGCGCGGGAGCTGAGCACGCCGAACAGCTCGCACAGATGAAAGCCCTGAAAGCCGGGGGCGTAACCACCTGCACATGTCCTGCCTGCACGCTGTGCCAGGAGCTTCTGGAATTGAAACAGTACTTCGTAAAGCCCTCCCAATGGATTATCGGCGGCGATGGCGCTGCGTATGATATTGGTTTCGGAGGATTGGACCATGTACTTGCTTCCGGGCGCGATGTGAATGTACTGGTGCTCGATACCGAAGTATATTCAAATACCGGAGGGCAATCTTCCAAAGCTACGCCTGTGGGCGCGATTGCCAAGTTTGCCGCCGCCGGTAAACGCATCCGCAAGAAAGACCTCGGCCTGATAGCCTCTACCTACGGTTATGTATATGTAGCGCAGGTGGCGATGGGCGCCGACCAGGCTCAAACCCTGAAAGCCATCCGTGAAGCCGAAGCCTACAACGGCCCCTCCATCGTGATAGCCTATGCCCCCTGTATCGCCCACGGATTAAGAAGCGGCATGGGCAAAAGCCAGCAGGAAGAAGCCAATGCCGTAGCGTGTGGCTACTGGCATCTGTGGCGTTACAACCCGGAACTGGAGAACGAAGGCAAAAATCCCTTCACGTTAGACAGCAAAGAACCTAAATGGGAGGCCTTTGAAGACTTCCTGAAAGGCGAAGTCCGCTACTCTTCCGTAATGAAGCAATACCCTTCGCAAGCCGCCGAACTGTTTGCCGCCGCTAAAGAAAACGCCAGGTGGAGGTATAATAACTACAAGCGTCTGGCCAGACAACAATGGGGCGTAGAGCAGGAACTGTAAGCTGAAACAGCAGCAAGACACGTTGATAAAGCGGGACGTTGCCATACGTCCCGCTTTTGTTGTAAGCATGCTTAAAGCGCGCTCCAGATGTTAATAAACGATAAATGAATACCGGAAAATCATGTTGTAAAACATTTTTTCAATGAAAGTTGTTATCTTTGCAGTGGAATTTAGTAGAAAAAGTATGATTATGATGACAAGAAAGAACGAAAGAAGTACACGTACTTTAGAAATGTTGCGTTATCAGGCCGAACATTATCAAGCCATTGGGAGAGGAGCTATGAGCCAGCAAATAAACGCTCAGATACGCAGCCTCGTAAACCAGATTAACGCCGATGCAGTTAAAGTCTAACTGCATTTTTTCAGGAATAGGATTTTACGGTATATACACAAGAAACAGGCTTCCGGCCCGAACAACGGAAGCCTGTTTTTTTTATGTCCGCTACGGCCGTTTGCGGTGGTCGCCGGGGCTGGATTATGAAGAAGGTTCTTCATGTATAACAATCCGGCAGGTTGTTATCTTTTCCCTGTACATCGCCCGGTATGCGCTGGGCGACATGCCGGCGTGCCGCCTGAAAAACAGCGTCAGCCCCTGGTGGACGGCAAAATCCATCTTTGCGGCAACCTCCTGGATGCGCATGTCCGTATGCAGCAAATACCATTTCGTATCGCGCAGGATAAGCTCTACGCGCCACTTTTG
>JAISXD010000020.1 GCA_031270665.1 Tannerellaceae bacterium
GGCTCCACCTCTTTCCATTCCGAACAGAGAAGTTAAGCCCGGTTACGCCGATGGTACTGCAAAACATGTGGAAGAGTAGGTAGCTGCCAATTTATTTATTCTGAAAAGCCGTTCTCTATAGCAGAGAACGGCTTTTTTTTGTTTATTTTTGCTCCACCTTATAAGATAAAATGTGTGCTTTATGAATAATAGTATATATGATTCCCGGCAACGGTTAAAGTTTGTATTTGTTTTTGTAGCTTTTTTGATTGCAATTACGTCTGTTGTCATTTCGAACGGATTAATAAAAGACCTGGCGGAAGAAGAACGCCAGAAAATGGAAGTATGGGCGGAGGCTAACAGAGTAGTGGCAAGTCAGAGCGAGGAAGCGAATATAGATATGAATCTTATTCTGAAAATAGTAGGAGGGAATACCACGATACCGGTACTTTTATGCGATGAAAATGATAACGTACAAGTTTCGCGCAATATAGCAGTGCCCGATAAGAATGCAGACGCTTTCTTATCTAAAAAAATAAAGGAGTTTAAAAGTAAAAAACAGGTTATACCTATTGATTTGAATGACGGTACTTTCCAGTATATTTATTATGATGATTCGATTTTGCTAAAGCGCCTGTTCATTTTCCCCTATGCCCAATTGTCTATCGTCTTTATTTTTATTCTGATGGCCTTTTTAGCTTTATCAAGTACAAAAAAAGCCGAACAAAATAAAGTATGGGTAGGGTTATCTAAAGAGACTGCCCATCAATTAGGGACTCCGATATCATCATTAGTAGCATGGGTAGAATATTTGCGGACAAAAGAGATAGATGCTTCTTTATTGAATGAAATGGAGAAAGACGTAAAACGCCTGGAGACCATAGCCGAACGTTTTTCCAAGATAGGTTCTAACCCGGTTGCTACGCCGGTTAATATCAATCATTCCATTAAATCGACATTAGACTACATGCAAACCCGTATTTCATCGAAAGTAAAGCTACATACCTATTTGCCTGATGAAGTGGTGTTGGTATCAATAAATGATTCTCTTTTTGCCTGGGTACTTGAAAACCTGATAAAAAATGCCGTAGATGCAATGAGCGGGCAGGGAGAAATAACCCTTCAGGCAGGAGTAAAAAATGAAAATGTTATAATAGATATTACCGATACAGGAAAGGGAATTCACAAGTCTAAATTTAAAACAATCTTCAATCCGGGCTATACAACCAAAGCAAGAGGATGGGGATTGGGTTTATCATTAGTGAAGCGAATAATAGAATCCTACCATGACGGAAAGATATTCGTAAAGAGCTCGGAAGTAGGAAAAGGAACAACATTCCGTATAGAATTACGCAAGTATAAAGGTTGATTTTATGTTTAACTCAAAATAAAAAAAATAGATAGTTGTGTATATGTTTAGTTTTTTCATACCTTTGCAACGTTTTTTATAATAGGTTGTTTTGGGAAAATTTGACGCATATAAAATCGATTTGAAAAATCTTTCTTCCGGCGTACATACGTTTGAGTATCTATTAGGGAATAAGTTTTTTATGGATATCGATGGAGATGAAGTCCAAAAAGGAAAAGTAAAAGTTCTTTTGGAAGTAAAACGTTCTTCGGTAATGTTTGATATGAATTTTCAACTAGAAGGAGTAGTGCTTATCCCATGCGACAGATGTTTGGACGAAATGGAACTCCCTATTGAAAGTAAAAACCGTTTAGTCGTAAAGTTCGGTAAAGAATATGCCGAAGAAAGCGATGAAATAGTTGTCATACCTGAAGATGAAGGGGCTATTAACTTAGCGTGGTTTTTGTATGAATTTATAGCATTGACAATACCGATGAAGCATGTGCATCCACCGGAAAAATGTAATAAAGCAATGTCTTCCAAATTAAAAAAACATTCGGCAAAGAGAGTGGATGATGAATATGAAGGGGAAGAGACGGATGATATGGATGATGGTACGATTGCAGATACAACAGACCCTCGCTGGGATGCTTTGAAAGGTTTAATGGATAATGAAAATGAATAATAATTAAATAGATAAAAAATGGCACATCCTAAAAGAAGACAAGGAAAATCAAGAACAGCCAAAAGGCGTACACACGACAAGGCTGTATTACCCACAATGGCGATTTGCCCGAATTGTAACGCGTGGCATATTTATCATACAGTGTGTGGTGAATGTGGCTATTATCGCGGTAAGTTGGCAATTGAAAAAGAAGTTGCCGTATAACATTTGTTCTTGCCGAACGCGAGAGACACAAAAGGTATAGCCCTAAATTTGTTTTAGGGCTTTTTTGTAACTAAAAAGAGAACAGGAGTTTCAAAGGATGAAGAATACAATTAATGCAATAATAACAGGTATAGGAGGCTATGTGCCTGAAGATATAGTAACGAACGAAGATATATCAAAAATAGTGGATACCTCCGACGAATGGATTACATCACGTGTAGGAATTAAAGAACGCCGTATCTTAAAAGGAGAATTAGGGTTGTCTTATATGGGTACAAAAGCGGTAGAAGAGTTGTTTGAAAAAACAAAAACAAATCCTGAAGATGTGGAAGCTGTTATATGTGCAACGACTACTCCTGATTATTTCTTCCCTACTGCCGCCTCTATGATTGCTTACAATACGGGGTGTAAAAATGCATTGACGTTTGATTCGCAGGCTGCCTGTACAGGTTTTCTTTATGCGTTGGAAACGGGGGCTAATTATATACGTTCGGGCCGCTATTCTAAAATAGTGGTTGTCGGCGGAGATAAAATGACGTCTATTACCGATTATACAGACCGGACAACCTGTCCCCTTTTCGGGGATGGCTGCGGGGCTGTATTGATGGAAGCAACTCATGAAGAGTTAGGTATAATGGATACATTGCTCCGCACAGATGGAACAGGGCTGTCTCATTTACTTATGAAAGGAGGCGGGTCTGCTTATCCTTCCACACACGAAACGGTAGATAAACGAATGCATTATGTTTATCAGGACGGACAGTATGTGTTTAAACATGCGGTTACGTATATGGCCGATATTTCGATTGAAATTGTAAAGAGGAATCATCTGGCAAAAGATGATATAGACTGGATTGTCCCTCACCAGGCCAATCTGCGTATCATTGATGCGGTGGCAAGGCGCCTGGATGTAAAGGAAAAAGTAATGATCAATATCCAGAAGTATGGTAATACGAGTGCGGGTACGATTCCTTTATGTTTATGGGAATATGAAGATAAATTGAAAAAGGGAGACACGCTTATCCTGACAGCCTTTGGAGGTGGTTTTACATGGGGGGCAATTTATTTGAAATGGGCTTATGACGGAAAAAAAGCATAAATCCGGATTTGTTAATATCGTCGGGAATCCGAATGTAGGGAAATCTACGCTGATGAACAGGTTGGTAGGAGAAAGGATTTCAATCATCACTTCCAAGGCGCAGACAACCCGCCATCGCATTATGGGGATTGTAAATACCGAAAATATGCAAATCGTTTATTCCGATACTCCCGGAGTATTGCAACCGAATTATAAGTTGCAGGAATCTATGCTTAATTTTTCCGAATCTGCATTAGGCGATGCAGATATATTATTATATGTAACAGATATTGTAGAAACGATTGATAAGCATGAGGGGTTTCTGCAAAAGGTACGGCAGGTTGATTGCCCGGTGTTATTATTAATTAACAAAATAGACCTTACCCATCAGGCAGGATTGGAAAAGTTAGTGGCTGATTGGAAAGAAATACTTCCGAAAGCGGAAATCATACCGGTTTCCGCCCTTGCTAATTTCAATATTGATTATGTGAAGCAACGGGTAGAAGCCTTAATACCCGAATCTCCTCCTTATTTTGAAAAAGATGCTCTAACGGATAAACCCGCCCGTTTTTTTGTGACCGAGATTATTCGTGAGAAGATTCTTTTATACTACCAGAAAGAGATACCTTATGCTGTAGAGACCGTGGTAGAACAGTTTAAAGAAGAAGCAAACCTGATTCGTGTCAAAGCCTTAATCATTGTAGAACGTGATTCGCAAAAAGGAATCATTATCGGCCCTAAAGGAGCGGCGTTAAAGAAAGTCGGGACAATGGCCCGGAAAGATATAGAGCGTTTCTTCAATAAAAAAGTATTTCTGGAAATGTTTGTCAAAGTAGAAAAAGACTGGCGAAACCGGGATAATATATTAAAAGCTTTTGGATATCAAATCAATTGACAGTTTTATGGGAAATATAGTTGCAATCGTTGGGAGGCCTAATGTAGGAAAATCAACCTTATTTAATCGTTTAACGCAGACGCGCCAGGCTATCGTAAATGAAGAAGCCGGTACTACGCGCGACCGCCAGTATGGCAAAGTAGAATGGACGGGTAAAGAATTTTCGTTGGTTGATACCGGTGGCTGGGTCATTAATTCGGATGATATTTTTGAAGAAGAAATAAATAAACAGGTACAAATCGCTATTGAAGAAGCCGACGTTATGTTGTTTGTGGCCGATATATTGAATGGCATAACCGATTTGGATAGCGAAGTAGCAAGGATATTGCGCCGCTCGCAAAAGCCGATTATTGTGATAGCCAATAAGGCAGACAACTTTGAATTACATCCCATGTCGGCAGAGTTTTATTCGTTAGGCTTGGGCGACCCTTACTGTGTTTCGGCGGTTAACGGTTCGGGCACAGGCGATCTGCTCGACAAAATCGTAGCATTGCTCCCGGAAGAAAAACCGGATGATTGGGATGAAGAATTACCGCGCTTAGCAGTGGTGGGGCGTCCGAATGCAGGAAAATCGTCTTTGATAAATGCCTTTATCGGTGAAGAGCGTCATATTGTTACCGATATTGCCGGCACTACGCGCGATTCGATCTATACAAAATACAACAAATTTGGGTTAAACTTTTATTTGGTTGATACGGCCGGTATCCGTAAAAAGGGGAAAGTGAATGAAGACCTTGAATATTATTCTGTTATCCGTTCTATCCGTGCGATAGAAAATTCGGATGTCTGTATTTTGATGCTCGACGGCACACGGGGTATTGAAAGCCAGGACCTGAATATATTTTCGCTGATACAGAAGAATAAAAAAGGGCTCGTTGTTTGTGTGAATAAATGGGATCTGGTAGAAGATAAGAGCCAACAGGCGATTACGTATTATGCCAATACAATACGCGAGCGGTTAGCTCCTTTTAAAGATTTTCCCATCCTGTTCATTTCTGCCGTAACCAAGCAACGTATACTAAAGGTGCTCGAAATGGCGAAAGAAGTATACGACAATCGCCGCAGGCGCGTACCTACGGCCAAATTGAACGAAGTAATGCTGCCCATCATCGAGAATTATCCTCCTCCGGCATGGAAAGGGAAATATATTAAGATAAAATACATCACTCAATTGCCGGCAGGAGCAGTCCCTTCTTTTGTATTCTTTTGTAATCTGCCCCAATGGGTAAAGGAGCCTTATCGCCGCTTCCTTGAAAATAAATTACGCGAAAACTGGAAGTTTACGGGTACGCCGGTCAATATCTTTATGCGCGAGAAATAAGGTTTATTTATTTCCCGGCCAAACCCAAGTGGCAGGCATAAGGGCTATGCCTCATGGGGGGGTATCAAAAATACACCTAAAATGGATTGCTTATTTTGCAAACTGTAGATATCTTTGTGATGATCAAAAGAACGGATCATCAGAAAACTATTATTATGGAAAGCAAGAATGAGAAAATTACCCCGGGGCGCCTGCTGGTTGTCGGAAGCAGCAATACCGATATGGTGATAAAAACAGGCCATCTTCCGCTGCCCGGCGAAACGGTAATAGGAGGAACCTTCTTTATGAATCCCGGAGGGAAGGGCGCTAATCAGGCCGTCGCCGCTTCACGCCTGGGAACTTCCGTTACATTTATTTGTAAAACAGGGAATGACATCTTCGGACATCAATCCTGTCAACTTCTGCAAGAAGAAAGAATCGATACGTCGTATGTCTTCTCCGATATACGGAATCCGTCGGGCGTAGCCCTGATTACAGTAGACGCCAATGCCGAAAACTGTATTGCGGTTGCTTCCGGCGCCAATGCCAATTTATTACCGGCCGACCTGGAAAAGGCGGAAAAAGCGATAGACCATTGCGACATCGTCCTGATGCAACTGGAAATTCCCATCGAAACCGTCGAATACGTGGCATATACCGCACACAAGAAAGCAAAGAAAGTCATCCTGAATCCGGCTCCGGCCCAATCGTTATCAAAAGAACTGTTAAGCCGTCTTTACCTGATCACGCCGAATGAGACAGAGGCCGAAACGCTGTCGGGTATCAAAATCACAGATGTGGAATCAGCCGGGAGGGCGGCAAAAGAAATATGCCGTCTGGGGGTAGAAAACGCAGTGGTCACATTAGGCTCGAAAGGCGCCTTTATTTACGGCAGCGAAACGGTTGGAAAGATAGACGCCTTTCCGGTGAAAGCGGTAGATACGACAGCAGCAGGCGACGTGTTCAACGGTGCGTTATGCAGCGCCCTGCTGGAAGGGCAAACCCTGCCGGAAGCTGTCGGGTTTGCCTGCAGGGCCGCCTCCATATCCGTCACCCGTAGCGGAGCATGGGACTCGGCTCCTTACCGGAATGAAATAGGATTAAACAGCCGAGAACAGTCTCAATAACGAAAAAGCCGTATTATCAACCCTAAATAATATTAGTATGTTTATTGTTCAAAGTTATCCGTTAGCCATTCTCTTTTGTTTTATTACGATGCTTTGCTGGGGTTCCTGGGGGAATACACAGAAGCTGGCGTCCAAAACATGGAGATATGAGTTCTTTTACTGGGATTATGTGATAGGGTTATTATTATTCTCTGTCATTTCGGCATTTACATTAGGCAGTACCGGGTCTGCGGGACGTAGTTTCGCGGACGACCTGGCGCAGGCCGACTGGATGAATCTGGGAAGCGCCTTCCTCGGCGGGGTCATATTCAACGCTTCCAATATTCTCCTGGCGGCGGCCATTGCTATTTGTGGTTTATCGGTTGCGTTTCCTGTCGGCGTTGGGCTGGCATTGGTTCTTGGCGTTCTGGTCAATTATTTCGGGGCGGCCAAAGGCGAACCGCTATTCATCTTCTCAGGCGTTTTACTGATAAGCGTTGCTATCATTTTAAACGGATTAGCCTACAGGAAAGCATTGGCCGGCGCCCGAAAAGTATCCTTCAAAGGGATCCTTATCTCCGTTTCCGCCGGTGTTATTATGGCTTTCTTTTACCGTTTTGTGGCGGCCTCGATGGATCTTACTGATTTTGCCGCGCCGGCAGCAGGCAAACTGACTCCTTATACGGCCGTATTCATCTTTGCCGCCGGGGTATTTGCCAGTAATTTTGTGTTTAACACGATTGCCATGAAAAAGCCTGTGGAAGGAAAGCCCGTCTCGATAGGCGATTACTTCAAAGGCCGGTCCGTAACCCACCTGGTAGGGATTTTGGGAGGCATGATATGGTGTCTGGGGCAATCCTTCAGCCTGATAGCCTCCGAAAAAGCCGGAGCCGCCATTTCGTATGGTCTCGGACAGGGCGCTACGTTAGTCTCCGCACTTTGGGGAATCCTGATCTGGAAAGAATTCAAGAACGCCCCCAAAGAATCCGCTTATCTGAACACGGGAATGTATATCCTGTTTATTACCGGACTTGGCTTCCTCATTTATGCAGGAGCCTGATTGCCTGAACATCATTAAATTTTAACAGTTATGAAGCAAACAGTATTAGCAGGCCTGATAGCCTTATCACTACCGGCTGCCTGTGTGGAAAAAAAAGCAGGCGCCTGTCCGGCAGCGTTTCCCGAAGAAATAACGCTTTCGAAAGAGGTGCTACTGGATAAGATAAAGGGGGGATGGGCCGGACAAACGATCGGTTGTACCTACGGAGGACCTACCGAGTTCCGGTACAACGGCACCATGATTCAGGATTATGTTCCCATAGAATGGCCGGACGGGTATATCAAATGGTATATGGAAGAGATTCCGGGTCTTTTTGATGATATCTATATGGATTTAACCTTTGTAGACGTATTCGACCGGATAGGGTTGGATGCGCCGGCGGATTCGTTTGCCGTAGCTTTCGCCGGGGCCGGATATCCCTTATGGCATGCCAACCAGGCGGCGCGGTATAATATACAGCAGGGCATTATGCCGCCGCAGTCGGGACATTGGCTGAACAATCCGCATGCCGACGATATCGACTACCAGATTGAGGCAGACTTTGCCGGGCTGATGTCTCCGGGCATGCCGAACGTAGCCTCCGGAGTATCCGACAAAATAGGGCATATCATGAACTATGGCGACGGATGGTATGGCGGCGTATATGTAGGCGCCATGTATTCGCTCGCGTTCGTTTCGGATGATATCGAGTTTATTGTCACGGAGGCCTTAAAGGCTGTTCCGCAACAAAGTACGTTCTACAAGTGCATGACGGACGTAATCAAGCTGCACAAACAATATCCGGACGACTGGAAACAGACCTGGTTTGAATGTGAAAAGAAATGGAGCCGGGATATAGGTTGTCCTGAGGGCGTATTTGCCGCTTTCAATATCGATGCCGTGATTAACAGCGCCTATATCATTATCGGGCTATTGTATGGAGAAGGTGATTTTTACAAAACGATAGACATTTCCACCCGTTGCGGACAGGATTCGGATTGTAACCCGGCTTCCTCCGGAGGAATACTGGGCACCATCCTCGGATACGACAGGATTCCTCCCCAATGGATGAAAAACCTGCGCGAAGTGGAAGACATGCCTTTTGCCTATACCGCCCTGTCGCTGAATGACACCTACCGGATGAGCTACAACCAGGCATTGCAGATGATTGAACTGAATAACGGTAAGGTAAACGAAAACGACATAACCCTTAAATACCGGCAGCCCATAGCCGTACGGTATGAGAAGTCGTTCGAAGGCCATTATCCGGTTAAGCAAATCCGGCTCAACAGGCAGATAGAAGCTGTCGGCGAGGTATCGTTCGAGGGTACCGGCGTCGTTTTCAGCGGCGGCATACGTTCGAAGGACAATGAGTATGTGGGAAAAGTAGCGGTATCCATCGACGGCCGTCCGGCGGAAACGGTAAACCTGCCCGTTAACCCGTTGAAACGCCGTCATGACATCTTCTGGAAATACCAGCTTCCGGCAGGAAAGCATACCGTTACCTTCAAATGGCTGAACCCCACGAAGGAGGCCGTCATCAACTTCGGTAATATGTTGGTTTA
>JAISXD010000065.1 GCA_031270665.1 Tannerellaceae bacterium
CATAAACCGCGTTTATTCTGTGCATGGATATAACTCAACCCTTCGGGCGTGATATCGGAAACCAGAAAACGTCTGCGGATAGGTTCTTGCGGAAACTCATCTACGCCTGCCTCCTGACGCTCTTTCTTGCTCATGGAGATATCCTGCTCGTACTTGGCGTATAGCTTTCCAAATTCAAGGTTGTGCCGATAGTCGAAGTCAATAAAGGGCTTCATCGCAAAGCTGAGCGGGTGACTTTTGTTTGCTCCCGGTCGCCCAACCAATGCCACAAACAGGATAGCACTTTCTACCCATCCCTGTTTCATTTGTATGAGATGGGTATTACCTATTCCCACGGCAATAGCAGTCAGTATAGAGGCGGCCGTATAGTCTATCGGATAACTTTGGCACTCGTACACTTCGTGTATAATCTGCTGAATCCGGGATGGGAATATCCCGACAGGAAACTCCGCTCCGGCAAACGACAGGTTCATATCCATGGCCTTGTTGATAATCTCTTCCGGTGTTATTGATTTTTCTTCCATAACTGCGGGGGATTAAAGGTTGAAACCGGATTTCGGCTTGTGGCGAACGCCTTTCTGCATTTCTGCCAGTATCTGATCATAGTTCTGTTCAGGAGCGTTCCGGCGTCCGTTCTCTATCCAATCCAATAGTTCGTCCTCGTAGAAATAGAGCTTCTTCCCTTTCTTGTAAGAGGGAAGTAAGCCTTTACGCACAAGGGTGTAGATGGTTGGTTTGGCTTTTTGGATAATGCGGCAGGCATCATCAATCCCTACCAATACATGCTTTTCTGATGGTGGTGGTTGGAGTACCGACACCAACTGTTTTAACTCGGCGACCTGTTCGGTCAGATAAGTTATCGCCCGCGGTAACTTATCAAAGGTAATTTCATCTTTGTACATAAACAATTATTTTAATGTTTGATGTGCAAAGGAAATGGGTGATTTGATGGTGGAATGGAGCACCGGAATATAACTGACAAATAACCAATCGAAGATGTGATTTGATGTAAAGTGCTTATTTTTAGAATGGTTATAAAAGTAAAAAGGCAACCACATTTATGATTGCCCTAAAAAAAACCGCGATATTAAGATTATAGCTCTTCTTTATTTTTGATGATACAATTTCCCTCTGCTCTTAGTTTTCTTTGTAGCGTCGAAATCTCATATCCTTTCAACGTTTTGGCAAATACCTGTTTAATGAAAGTAGCTATTTCGATTCCTGATTTCTTAAACTGATTGCCTATATTCCAGCCGAAGTGCATCAAGTCTATTGGCCTTAGCTTTGAATCTATAATAATCGGCGGGGTTATCTTATAGCACTCCTTCTCGGTAGCATACTGAAAAGGACAGATATACTCGTAAAGCTTTTTCATTTCGTTTTCTTCCACATACAATGCTAACTCTTGTCCTGTGTAACGAAGTACATTATCCAGGAGGCGTACTTGCTCTTCCTGAGCCTTTTGTTGAGCAGCATGTTTGTATTCACTATATTGAGGTATAATAATTTCCTCTTTTGGAACGATAGTTTTCGCCGGCGTATCAGGTGCAATTTCTAATTCTTGTTCGCGTACAGGCGGTTGTTTCTTCCTAAATATACGTTCAACTACAGGTAAGAGGAATGCATCTACAATAGATTGAATACTCAAATAGATGCCACCAAGTAAGAGGCATGTAACAAGAAAAACCATAAACCCGGAAAACTCATCCATTTGTAATCCTTTCATCACAAACAAGCGAACCAGCATGGTAATGGTAGAGCTGGTCGCGGGTGAGGTTGAATTTCTTCATTGCTTCTGCCACGGTATAGTATTGTGGTTCTTCGGGTTGGGCTACGCCTTTGGCAATGTCGAAATGCTTCTTGGAGTAATAAACGATTTTACCCTCTTTCTTTTTAGGGATGGCATTTGTGGAAGCAAGGCCATAGATAGATGTCAGTGTCATTCCAATCTCACTTTTCGATACAAAACATATAAAACCCGTATTCCCATGCTTTTCCACGCACAAGGGATACGACAGCATTGAATACAGTCTTATTATTCGATTACCTGATAATCAAACCAATCATAATACGCTTTAGCCTTACCGGGTTTGCCATTGGAGGAAGCATACAAGCCTATCATTACGCCGGTAAAACCGCCCGCTACTTCCGTACTTAAATAACGTGTATCTAATCTACCCAGTTCCATATATTTTTGGTCTTTGGGGTTGGCGTAATAAAAGGTATATTGATGCGGATTGCCCGTTAATCTGAGTAATACGCGATTATCCGGTACGGATTGTTCGGCTGCAATGTACGAAAGCGACCCCACTTTGACACGTAACCGGACAAGGAATTGTCGGCCTGTTCTTTTCAACAGCAAATCGTAGTGATGCGTATTGTTCTGGATAAGCGTTATGCCGGCTTCTTCGTTTTCTTCGGACGACTGAAATTCAAGCGAGGCGGTTGCCGTAAAATCATGTTCCGTTTGCCGGCGGCCGACGAACGAAACGGATTCCGCTTCATCCAATGTAAATGGAGAGGCGGAAATTCGCAAAAATCCTTTCTTTTCCGTTAATGAATAATTTTCCCTTACCGGATTCCGCAGGTATTGCCATTCAAAGCCTAACTTGTCGCTGTCGAAATCCACCCGCACAGGCGTTTTCTCAAACGGATGCAGGGGTAAGGTCGCTACGTTCATATCCAGCGAAACGGTACCGTTGCCGTTGACCTGCGGCCAGCCGTCGCGAGGCCAGTCCACCGGTGCGAGAAATGTTTCCCGTCCAAGTATATGAAAATATGCCCACTGATGCGTAATCCTAAATCCCAGGAAAACCATCCACCACGAGCCGTCCTGAGCCTGTATGAGGTCGGCATGACCGGTTCCCTGAATCGGGTTGCTTTGTCCTTTGCGGTTGGCATGTGTGAGTATGGGGTTCAGCGGACAGGATTCGTAAGGGCCGTAAATATTTTTGCTGCGACCTATGGTTGCGCTGTGCATATATTCGGTGCCGCCTTCACCCAAAAGCAGATAATAAAAGCCGTCTTTTTTATAGATATGCGGCGCTTCGGGAAAACGTCCGCCGATGCCGCCCCAGACCAATCGTTCGGCGCCGGTTACTTTTCCGGTTTTAACCTCAATTTCCGTTATGCGGATACCTTCGTCGCCTTGCGTTACGAAATAGGTTTTGCCGTCGTCATCCCAAAAAATATCGGGGTCGATGCTGTTTATGGCTACCAAAACAGGCTCGCTCCAAGGTCCGGCAGGATTTGTGGC
>JAISXD010000075.1 GCA_031270665.1 Tannerellaceae bacterium
AGGTTCGTTGTAAGGAGCGATAAAGAAGGTAGATGTTCTGAACTCGTTCTGGTCTTGTTCGTAAGCCCATGCGTTGGCGTCGTCGATACCTACTTTTACATCTTTATGTACGTTGTTACTATTATTCAAACCATAATAGCCGGTGTCTAATAAAGCATAGTAGTCTCTTCCGTCTTTCGTATTGTTGGTCTTCAGCAAGAATACAGAGGTATCTGCTACTGCTGCCTTGGTAACGGCATATCTGCCTTCACCATCGGCCACTACAACAGCGCCTGTTCTGTTCAAAGCGTTGCCGTCTTTAACTCTCAATACATAAGAAACTTTTTCCAGTTTAGCTAAGCCGGCAACAGCAGCAGTCCAGTAGCCATAACGTTTGGGAGTTCCCTGGGCAATCAGTTCAAATTGAGTTCTTGACTGAGTTGTCGTATTCAGGTAGATAGAAGAATCGGCCGTATTCTTGATATATAAATACTTTTCAGCATTTAATTCGTGCAGATAATTGAAATCGTAGGTGTTGAATTTCAACGAATCATCCGGCAGATATTTATATCCTAAATACTTGTTTCCCTTTTCAGGAGTTGGAACTTCTTTGAAGTTGGCAGCATAAACCGTTTCGCCATATAATTGGAGGCTTGATCCGGTTGTTGTTAACTGAATCGTTTCACTTCCTATCGAACGATGGTAATCCAGGTTTACGCCAGCTTCTGTGGTGTAGCCAAATTCACGGTTCGTGATACGGATTGGAGAAGAAGTCGGGAAGTCCGTACGCGTCTGTTCTACTACCCATTGGAAAGCAGGGATACGGTTCGGATTTTGCGTAGCTTCGTTTAATGTCATCCAGCGTGGAGCGCTGCGTTGGCTACCGGTAACAGTATCCGTATTGATAAGAACTACCAGGTATTGGCCTGCATTATTTTTGATAGTATACAGGTTGTTCGGAACGGAAGTTAAATTTACGGGAACTGATGCGCAGCTCTTTAAACCTAATTCTACACGGGTAGAAACTTCTTTCGTACCGATTGTAAGGATGCTTCTTTCACCGGCAATCAAGTCTTGCAGTTTTACATGAAGTGAATCACTTCCATTGTTAGTGCCCCATACGGTAGGAGCATAGTTATACCAGTAGCCTTTGTAACCTTCTTCCGGGAAGATGGCCTGCTGTACATCAATTGCCAGACTGTCGTTCAATACGTGATATCTTGCCTGGAAATAATATTGACGTTCGATAGCTGCTTTTTTAGCGTCTGCTGCAGAAGGAGCATCGCCAAACGCAAATTTCAAGAATTTCACACCGTAGTCGCCTGTGTAAGCGGTGTCTACGCGTAAATACTTCTTGCTGGCATCTGTTGTGTTCCGATGAAATTTCAACCAGCCGGGAGTAACGTCTTCCGCCTTAATAGCTGTTTGGAATTCGCTGGCGTCGCTTGGAGCCGGAACAAAATTCAATGTTACAAATCCGTTTGGTTCGGTATTAAGGATGGTGTTGAATTGTTCTGCAGTAAGAATTACTTCATCCGGTTTGTATAAGGAGAAAAGAACAACATCAGTGCCATAGCTGCCTCCTACGCCTGTAATAGCAGGGTCTGTAGCAGAGTATGCTTTAACTGTGATATGACCGGCTGCATTCCGTACAAATGTCAACACATTGTCTTCATTGTAATAAAGCTTCAATGGTTTTTGGGCTTCAAGAGAATTCTTGTAAACACGTGAAAATTCAAAACGGGTTAAAGCCCCAAAACGAATGTCGATAGGATCAATGCCTTCATCGTCTTTTGATATGCCTAATTTCAGGCCTGCTCCTTTGTTTTCAAAGGTAAAAGTAGGGTTCAATCCCTGGTCTTCCCTGTCGCTTACATTTACGCACCACAAGGCATTTCCGAATTTGTAATTCCCGGCGGTATAATCAGCCGTTGTTTTCAAATACAATTTACCATCGTTGTCAACCACCAAAAAGTACTTGTTAGCGCCAACTTCTCCCACCAGATGGTAGAGATACTTTTGGGCCTGAGTCGTTAATCCACCCGTAAAGAGGTCGGATGGATAAGAACTTTGAGCGTTAACAGTTCCCAACGATGCTACCAGCATAAAGGCGCTGGCAATCAAAGTAAAAAACTTTTTGTTCATAATTTAAAAATTTAATATTAATACTAAAAGTAAAAAATTGAGATTTCTTTTTCTATACATTTATTTGTTACTGCTGTCTTTACTTCAGGCACACAAACCTCCTTTCTGTGCGTGTGTGGATAAAATAAAAGAACCTTTTTTCACTCAGCAAAGGTATATATTAGTTTCAGATACGCAATTATTTTAAATACTTTTTTAGCCGTTCTATCGCCTTTCTTATCAATCAAATATCAATTCTTGTACGAAACCTCTCTTTTTGATGACAAACCTGTTTTGTTACGGTGGACAGGATAAAATATAAGTTCGATTGATTTATACGGCTGGATGGCGAAATGCAGTGCAGGTCACTCTTTTATGAAACGTAAATGGCTAATACACAAATTACTTTATATAGTTATATAGTATTAATATTAAATTTTTAAATTATGAACAAAAAGTTTTTTACTTTGATTGCCGGCGCTCTTATGCTGGTTGCATCGTTGGGGACTGCTAATGCCTTGGATAACGGGACTCCGGCTACCAAGATGGATACCGTTGCTCAAAAAGGCATGTATCATTTGAAGGCAGTCCGCCAGGGAGCGCAAGGTGTCCCATTGGTGGTGTCTGTTGACCGGAACGGGATCTTGCGAATAGCAGATTATGCAACTTATCCTACTGGCAGCGTAGCTAATGCGCTTTGGTGTATTTCCGTAAAAGGAGAAGAAGAAGGGGCTAATCCCAGATTTGATTTTGTTAACAGGGCGATAGGGGGAGAATTGGCTGTAGACCTTGAAGACTACACGGGTAATGCAAGAATTGACATCGCTCAAGGCGATAATAAAGGCTGGAAATTTTCTGCTACTTATGCAACTTCGCTCCAACAAAATCGTCCTCTGATTACTTATTCCGAAGCGGATAAAGTGCTGGTTCTTACCTATGACGGAACCAGTGGGAATGTTGGCGTGGAAGAGAGAACAGCTACTGCTACGGGAGATTATAGCGGCGATGACGTGTTGTTATTTACGGTTGTGAAGCCGGTAGAACAATATCTGACTGCTGCCGATTATAATACAAGATTCCAGACAGAACCGAACAACGATTCAATTAAACTTGTGTTCAATCCGGATCGTAATAGTCCGCGGGTATTAAATCCATGGACCGATTATGCTTTAAGAGCCGTACATTTTAACGACGGAAATACGCCTGAAAATGCATTAAACTTCCGGAGAGCCGATGGTAAATACTTACGTGTAGATACCGCCTGGACGAATGCTACCGGTGTGAAATTCCTTGCCTTTGCCTGGGGAGATATTACGGAAACGGACATTGAACAACCGGTAGGAGGACACACCAGTATTCGTAATCAGTATAACTTCCATGTTCGTTATGATTTCACGAATGACCAGTTAGACATCCGTGTTCAGGAAGCTTATATGAAAGATCCGAATGCGGCTGCAAACGCAAGATGGGCTGCATCTGCTACTTTGGTAACGGATCCTTCTTTACTGCGCGTTAAACTTCAAGACCTGGATGACAGACGTCTTGTTACAATCGGAGCAGCGCCGATTAATACAAAGATTCTGTTTAAACTGGGTAGCTGCACAGCTTCTTCTCCTAATTTTACTTCATTAGGTAATGATTTGTATTTAATTAGCAGAACAACTGCTGCAGGCCGTCAATATCTGGCTGTTCCTGTTTATACATTCTATGATGACAGAGACACCGTTCCGCAGTGGATTAGCCTGCAGGATAATGTTGATCCTAAAAAAATGCCGGCTTACCAATGGGTCGTAGAAAAAACACGGACCAACAATACAGGTACAGCTCCCGTCAAAATTACGAACCGCGAATTTCCTAAAGTAGCTTCCAAGACGTCGGTTCAATTCTATACTGATAAGGGAACGGCAGTTAAGTTATTGGGATGTCGCAATAATGGACAGACGTTTGATGCATTGGATGTTTCTTTAAGCGTAGCTAATTTTGGTAAACCGCTGGATGGGTCAATTAAAAAGAATGCGACATTAGGTTATTTCTATATCGACTCATTGACAGCGCAAACCTATACGTATGAATTTAATTATCTGCATAAATATAAAGACGACGATTATCTGAGCGTTAAGTCGGATAGAGACTCTTCCTTAATTGTAAGTGAAGGCAAATCAATGTTCAAACTTGATTTGATTAACATTTCCGGAGGTAGATATATCTACGATGAAGTACACGTTGAAAAATACGGATATCATACGGATAAAGTTGATAGCCTGGCACAACTGAAAAGAGTTCGTTATGCCATAAGAATTCCAGGCGGATCAGGACTGCTTAGCTCGGCTACGGACAGCCGGTATATTGTAGTAGATAAGGAAGACAGATATGCTGTATCTTCTTATGACACCCGTGTAATGTCCACTCCCGGCGGCAATTTCAACTTCGAAGTTTATGGTATTTTCTATCTGAAAACGAATAATACGAAGGATAATACGGATTATTATGCTCTGTTGGATATGAGAAACGGTACAAATTACCATGTGAGTGGACAATGGCCGCAATTTAATACCCGGTTTGTTAAAGTTGGTATTGATGATAACAGCCTGTGGGCTTTTAAACAATCTCCGGATGAAACAAGAACTTCTGCCTTTGCTATCAATAAATACACCGAACCGTTGTACAGAAGATTTGACGGTGAAGAATATGGCAAGAAACCGGTTAAGGAACCGTTTGGCGATAAGACGAACGCGCCTGTATGGTTGAAGTTTACTAAATATAACAACCTGGGTAATGAATTCCTGTTCGAAAACTCGCCAAGAGGCGTTGGCAACAACTACAAAGGCGTTGATGCTACCCGTCCGGCAACAACGGAAAATGACTATCGCCAGGGTATCAATGATAAATCTATCAGTTTCTTAGGTTTATACAATATAAATCAATTTGAAGAAAGAGGAAAAGATTTTTCTTATTCATTCTATGTAGATACGGCTTATGTACGCGGTGAAACACCTATGCCGCAATATATGCTGGCTGTTCGCCCTGAATTTGTAACAGGCGATACGATATTTAAGATATCTAAAGATTCTGTATGGGATTCAGCCGGTAGAGAGCTTCTGTATGAAACCAGTAAAATTGATACAATCGTGAGACCTTCCTTTACGAGAGCTTTCTGGGTATTTAACGCGCAGGATTCTGTTGGAGTCGGATACAATAATTATGCTCCGCACAATGCCGACTATCAGGGTAAATTTGCTTATGGGGCCGAAAATACAACACGTTTGGCATTTGTTGACGGTATTCACTATGGGGATACATTCTATGTAGTACGCGGTCAGGTAGCAACTTCTCAGATTGATTCGGTATTCTTCTGGAATATTCCGGTTCGGGATAAACATTACCTGGGAGCCAATACGCATTATGACCCAAGATGGTATCAGGATGAGTGGACCTATGAATGGAACGGCAGTCGGCAGCAGTATGTACGGAAAGCGAATGTTCCGGACTTTAATTTAGACAGGAATGGCAAGAGCATGGTATTCCAGTTCCGCCTGGTTGATCCTGCTAATGACAGACGTTTCCTGATAGAGTCTCAGCGTGAAATGCGTTATAATCAAGATGGATCGACTTATGCAGCATCGGAAATTGCTCCTATGTGGGGTAAATGGTTGAAGATTCAAAATGGCATTCCTGTAATAAGCGAATACATCGGCGTTGTTGAAGCCAGACAAAATGGCGCTGAAATCTTTGATGTAACAAAAGGCGAAGAAAAGAGCGCCGTAGCTAACGAAAAGAAGCCAACTGTATCTTCTTCCGTACAAGTTCTTGGCGGAACAGGCACGGTTACTATTCTGAATGCAGGCGGTAAGAACGTTGCTATCAGCAATATTTTAGGGCAGACAGTTGCCCGCCAGGCTGTTTCTTCCGATAATGTTACCATTGCATTACCTAAAGGTATTGTAGTAGTGGCAGTTGAAGGTGAAGCTGCTGTTAAGGCTATCGTTAAGTAAATGATACCCGAATAGCATTTAACCTGATTATAATAAAAAGAGAACCCTCTCCGGATAAACCGGAGGGGGTTTTTGTTTGAACAGAGACTGTGTTACATTTACGGCGATTATACAAATTAAAATATAGATACGATGATTTATGCTTATATCCGGGTGAGTTCGGATAAACAAACAGTTGAAAATCAGCGATATGAGATTGGTCAATACTGTAAATCTCATGCTGTTGTGATTAACAAATGGATAGAAGAAACCATATCCGGCAGTAAAGAAATTGAAGAAAGAAAACTTGGAAAATTACTGAAAAAACTAAGGAAAGGTGATACGCTGATCTGTTCCGAATTATCAAGGTTAGGAAGGAATTTGTTAATGATCATGTCTGTTTTGAACCACTGTATGCAGAACAACATACAAGTGTGGACCATAAAAGACAATTACCGGCTGGGGAATGACATTAATTCCAAAGTGCTGGCATTTGCCTTTGGTCTGTCTGCCGAAATAGAACGGAAATTGATTTCCCAACGGACAAAAGACGCCCTGGCGCGAAAAAAAGCCGAAGGAATCATATTAGGCCGCCCCAAAGGCCGCAAATCATCCAAAAGGAAACTAACAGGAAAAGAGGCCCAAATAAAACTCTTACTAAAAGAAAACACCTCCTATGCAGCCATGGCCCGCATACTAAACGTAAGCCGGCTGACAGTGGCGAACTTTATAAAAGAAAAAAACTGGCGAACGTAACCATGCATTTCCCCAGACAAGGATGAATGGTACGCCCATTTTGAAAAAAAATCACGATAATGCCTTCAGTAAACCATTATAGTGTTTTGGTAAAACCATTATAATGGTTTGTTGAAGACACTATAATGGTTTACCGGAAACTATATAATGATTTTTTTTTCAGGAAATAAATACCTCTATGGATTAGGGAAACGTTCATGCCAACAGGATTGAAAAGTAACGGAACACGGTGTGGCTGCCATCCTTCTGGAAAAGAATAAAGTGTTGAGGTAATACCTTCTTATTATCTATCTGTGGCCTGTTCCCTTTTTCAGGGAGAAGTGCAAAAAGAGGTGAAGAAATGAACCTTTTATTGTTAGTCTTGGTTTTTTATATACTTTTGTTTTAAAATCAGATGTGTAATTATGAAAGTTAAGATTGTTAATACTTCTCGTCATCCGTTGCCGGCTTATGCTACGGCTATGTCGGCGGGGATGGATATCCGGGCTAATTTGCCTGAACCTGTCGTGCTAAAGCCGTTGGAACGGAAATTGATTCCTACCGGGCTTTATATTTCGCTGCCGGCAGGGTATGAGGCGCAGATGCGGCCGAGGAGTGGACTGGCCTTGAAGTATGGTATTACTTTACTTAATACGCCGGGTACAATTGATGCTGATTACAGGGGTGAGATAGGCGTTATACTGGCGAATCTTTCGTCCGACCCGTTTACGGTTGGCGATGGCGAACGTATTTGCCAGATGGTGATAACGGCGCATAGCCGGGCGGAATGGTTGCCGGTAGAGGTGTTAGGCGAAACCGAACGGGGAACCGGAGGTTTTGGGCATACCGGTAGGCTTTAACCCTTTTCTTATAATTACTCTTTAATGATCAATAAGATTAATTTATGGTGAGACAACTGGCAGGCGGCGTTCTTTTTTCGGTTTTATTGTTGATGAATGTGGCCGTTATAAAAGCTGACGGTATGAAAGATCAACGAAAGTTTGATTATTTCTTTTATGAAGGCTTAAACCTTAAGAACGCAGAAAAATACGATGCGGCTTTTGAGGCTTTCAACCATTGCCTGATAATTGATTCCACATCGGCTCCCGTACTCTATGAGTTGTCTTCTTTCTATATGCAGATGGATCGGCAAGACAAGGCCGTGGAAATGCTGGAACGCGCCGCGGCAAACAGCCCCGGGAATTTTACGTATAAAATGGCGCTGGCAACCCTTTTGCGTAACAGGGGAATGTTTGGCGAGGCGGTAGAAGTGTATGAAGAATTGGTAAAAGCCTATCCCAATAAAACAGAACTTAATTATTACCTGGCCGACGCGCTTACGCAACAGGGAGAAATCGGTAAGGCGATAGAAACGTACGACACATTGGAATCTGTCATGGGAATGAATGAGGTCTTTTCGATGCAGAAATACAGGCTGTATATGATGCTTGAACAGCCCGGCAGGGCTTTCGGCGAAGTGGAAAAACTTGCCGTTAAATACCCCATGGATTCCCGTTATCCGATTGTGCTGGGCGATTTGTACCTCGAAAGGGGCGATAAGGATAAAGCATACGAAGCCTATCAAAAAGCACATAAGATAGACCCGGCCAATCCCTATTATTTTGTGTCGATGGCCAATTATTACGAGGCGATAAATGATAAAACGGCAGCCGGGACGCAGATACGCGACGCTCTTGTAAATGAAAAATTGGATGTGGAAACGAAGGTAAACGTTCTTTCGCGCTATATTATGCGTTTGCAACAGACACAACAGGATACCGAAAACGCTAATTCGTTGTTTGAAACGCTGATGGAACAGCATCCTGAAGAAACGGAACTAAAGCTTATGTATGGCTCGCTGCTGGTTCTTCAGAAAAAGACGGATGAAGCTAAATTTCAATTCCAGTTGGTGACGGAGACGGAACCGGGGAATGAAGCGGCTTGGGGACGGCTTTTAGAATTGTCTTTGCAAACCCAGGATATTCCCGAAGTGATACGTATATGTAATAAATGTATAGAGTTATTCCCGGGGGCTCCCCAATATTATTTTTATTTAGGGGTGGCCCATTATCAGGAAGGGCAATATGAGGAAGCATTAGACGCCTACGGCAAAGGGTTGACCGTTATCCCCCCGGAGAATGCCCCTTTAAAATCCGATTTTTATGGGCAGACAGGTGATATTTATTATCAGATGGGGCAATTGGATAAAACGTTTGAAGCCTATGATGAAGCGCTGAAATATAACGAGAACAATGTTGTCGTATTAAACAATTACGCCTATTTTTTGTCTTTATCGAATAAAGACCTGAAAAAGGCAGAACGGATGAGCGCTATCACCATCAAGCAGGAACCTGATAATGCTACCTATCTGGATACCTATGCCTGGATATTTTTTAAACAAGGCAATTACACCTTAGCCAAATTCTACATGGAAAGCGCTTTAGAAAAAGATAAAACAAAAAGCCCTGAATTGGCAGACCATTATGGCGATATTCTTTATATGTCCGGCGAAAAAGAAAAAGCCGTAGAGCAATGGAAGAAAGCAAAAGAAATGGGCAAAGAAGACGATATGCTAAATCGGAAGATAGAGGAAAAGAAATATATAGGAGAGCGATAAAGGAGATGGGAAAAGGAACGATAGGGACAATAAAGACAACAGGGACAAAAGACGGAAAAACCAAAACCATTATAAGAAGACTCCCTTTCTTCTGTGTTGTCTCTATTGTCTTTCTCCTGGCAGGCTGTAAAACTTCTACCAAAGTAGGGACGGTAAACGTTGTGGGAGCTAAGGCGCATGCCGCGTTTTTTGACTCTATGCAGAAACAGGCTTTCCGGTATGAAACGTTTTCCGCCCGGACGAATGTGGAATTGGATGCGCCGGGTAAATCATTCAGTTCGCGGGTGGATATAAAGATAGTGCGTGATAGCGCTTTGCAGCTTTCGGTACAGCCTCTTTTGGGAATTGAACTTTTCAGGGCTGAGTTTGCCGGTGAAGGCTTTACAATCATCGACCGGATGAATAAACGTTATGTATCCGAAAGCTATGCCGCGTTGAAGGGTAAATGGCCGGTTGCCTTTACTTATTACAATTTACAGGCTTTGTTTTCGAATCATCTTTTTATACCCGGCGAACAGGAAATAACCCCGAAGCAATATAATCGGTTTAAATTAAAACAAGAAGGCTCTACTGCCGAGATTCAGCTAAAGGATGCTATGCAACTGCTTTATACCTTTATGGCGGATGGCGAAGAAAAGCTTCTTTCAACTTATGTAACAGATAAATCGGAACAATACGCTTTACAATGGCTTTATACCGATTTTCGGATGGTAGACGGGCAACCCTTCCCGATGCTGATGGATGTTCAATTGTTTGGCAAAGGCTCGCCCTCCGGGCAAATGAAAATTTATTTCTCGAAAATCCAGACAAATACTCCGGTAAAAATAGATACGTCTATCCCGGATACGTATAAACGCGTAACCTTTGCACAAATCGTTAAAGGTTTAACAGATGGCAAGAAGTGAGTGTATGAGGTATGCTTGGATTGTTATAATAAGCCTGTTTGCAGCCGTAACCGTTTCAGGGCAAAAATCAGCGAAAGTCCGCGAACTGGAGAATCAGCGGAAGGTTGCTCTTGCCGAAATTGAAATGACAAACCAATTATTGGCCGAGACGAAAAAGTCGGCGCAAAATTCCCTGACTCGTTTAAGCCTTCTTTCCCAACAAGTACTTCAACGCAAAAAGGTGATTAGTTTGCTGAACCAGGAAATATCCTCTATCGATAAAGATATGGTGGAATTGCGGAAAGAATTAGTTGCCTTGCAGGGAAAATTAGGTAATAAACGGGAAAATTACGGGAAATCGATACAAAATATCCAACGCTGGAATACGTCTCAGGACAAGTTGCTGTTTATCCTCTCTGCGGATAATTTCTCCCAGTCGCTACGTCGCATGCGTTACTTGCGCGAATATGCCAATTGGCAGAAACAACAGGCCAATGAAATTATGGAGAAACAACGGGAGATAGGGGGGAAACGTAAAGAGTTGGAGAAAACAAGAGCGGAAAAACAAACCCTGTTAAAAAGCCGCGAAGAAGAGAATCTTAACCTGCAAACAGAAGAAGCCACACAACGTAAAGAGGTGGAGGAACTGAATAAAAGGCAAAAGCAGTTGCAGGCTGATTTAAAAAAGAAACAACGGCAGGCGGATGCCTTGAGCCGCCAGATTGAAAAACAAATTGCCGAAGAAGTGGCACGTGCGGAAGCCGAAACACGCGCCGCCCGCGAACGGGAACAAAGTGAACGGGAAAAGGCGCTGGCCGCAGGAAAGAAGACGCCCGAACCAAACGCAGACATACGCCAGGCGGCTGTCAAAGGCGGCTATGCTATGAACAGAGAGGAGAGAAAACTTTCTGATGATTTTGTGAAAAACAAGGGACGTTTGCCTTATCCTGTTGCCGGACAATTTTCGGTGGTAAGCTTTTTTGGCGTACAAAAGCATCCTGAATTAAAATACGTTGAGACCGAAAATAATGGGATTGACATACAAACAACCGCCGGCTCGGAAGCCCGTTCGATATTTAACGGCGTGGTTACGGTCGTGTTTGCTGTGGCCGGTTATAATAATTCGGTTATTGTGCGCCATGGGAACTATCTGACGGTCTATTCCAATTTGATAGAAGTCTATGTAAAGAAAGACGAGAAGGTGGTTACCAATCAGCCACTCGGCAAAATATATACGGATGTGGAAAACGGCAACACAACAATCCTTCATTTTGAATTGCGGAAAGAACGGGATAAACAAAATCCGTTATCATGGTTGTCGAGGTAATAATTGCCGTTAATGAACGGATTTGCGGGTTAAGATACAGGTGCGGATGTATTTCCAGTCTGTCCGGTTCGGTAAAAAGTGGCGGAAGGAACTGCCCGTCTGTTTAATAAAGATAGTTAGCGAAAACAGTAACATCGCCGTAAATGCAATGCTGGTACTGATAACCGAACCGATAACCCCATACCGGGGAATCAGCCAATAACCTGCCATCAATAAGGTAAGCAATCCGATACACGAAGAGGCTGTGCTGTATTTTATCTTGCCGCTGCCAATAAAGTAATGGCTCAATATCGTATTACAGCCTAAAGCAATAATTCCTAAAGACAAGGCGGCTATAACCTTTCGTATACCCTTAAACTCTTCACTGAACAGATAATCGGTATAAATCCATTCGGGAACCAGCAGGATACAAAGCATAACAAACGTAATGGCTAAGAAGGCGAGCTTAAACAACTGATGCGTAATGTTCGTTTGTTCGGTTGCATCGTTTGTTTTGGCAATCCGGTTGTACTCAATATACGCTATACTGCGACTGATGTTCCAAACACTTTCCGCTATTTTTGTCCCGGCGTCTACTAATCCTACGCTTCCAAGCCCGGCAAATCGTTGAACAAGGAAATAATTAAGCCGGGCCGTACAGGTCTCCGCCACATTATCGGCGCTTCCCCAGAGACCATATACGAACATTTCCCTTAAAAGGGAAGGCCATTTCTTTTGCGGCGGAAGGTTTGGGCCGGCACCTTTCTTTACTACATACGGAATCAATATAAGCAGGCTTGCTGAGAGGGCAATTGCATTAGTAAGGTATAACCCGTCAATATAAGCGCTTACGTCTTTCCGCCCGGTTACATAATAAAAATAGAGGAGTATGAAAAACAGCAACCCTCCCTGCAACATATTGGTAAGGTTGAAACCTTTGATGTGGTCTTTCCCCAACAGAAAGCGCGAATTGGCAATAACGAATGAATACAGTATGGTTATCAGATAGATATCCGCCAGGTATCCATCGGGTAGTAACTTTAGCAGATACATGGCCCCACACCCTATTCCCGTGCCGATAAATATCCATATATAAACAATGGGAAGAATCATCCGGATTGTGTATTTGTTAATGAAATAAACAATTGTGCTACCCCCAAATATCCCATTCACCATGACAATTATATTGATAGACGCCCCCATCAGCCCCATCAGCCCCATGCCTTCCAGCCCCAGCGCTTTTGCGTTTATGAAAATGAGTATCAGGTTGAGGAAGGCGATAAGGTAACGCGAGCCAATGGTGGCCAGTATATCTTTTAACATAAAGGCGTATCGTTAATCACTAAATTGTCTAACAAGCGGATATAGGTATCAATGGCTTCCCGTATTTCTGTTAATTTAATAAATTCGTCGGCGCTGTGCGAGCGGGAAGAATGTCCGGGGCCGATCTTAACGGAGGGAAAATGCATCAATGCCTGGTCGCTGAGCGTTGGCGAACCAAAGGGCTCTTTACCCAGCAGGATGGCTCTTTGCACAAAGGGATGCTGCAAGCCGGTCTGTGTAGAGTTTAGGCGGAAACTGCGTGCTTTTACTTCGCATGGCACCTGTTCGCAAATCAGCTTAAAGAGTGTTTCGTTGGAATAAAATTCATTACTCCGTATGTCTACGGTAAATTCGCAACGGTCGGGTATCACATTATGCTGAGTTCCTCCATGAATAAGGGTAACGCTCATTTTTACCGGACCCAGGAAATCACTCTTTTGGGGGAACTGATACGTGTTGAACCATTCAATATCTTTTATGGCTAACACAATCGCATTCACCCCTTCGTCACGGGCTGCATGCCCGGCTTTTCCAATAGCCGTACAATCAAGTACCATTAATCCTTTTTCGGCTACGGCGGGTTGCATATCCGTGGGTTCGCCTACAATAGCGAATGATATGGGGGGGAGTTCCCGTAAAGCGCTTTCAATACCGTTTTTCCCGGATATTTCTTCTTCGCAGGAAGCAAGAAACAGCAGGTTGTAAGGTTGTTCCTTTTGCGACAGCGCCTGATAGGCGGCATATAATGATACAACGCTTGCCCCCGCATCATTGCTGCCTAAGCCGTATAACCATTCTTCATCTTCTTCCGGCGTAAAAGGGTCTTTTGTCCAACCTTCCACGGGCTTAACGGTGTCTATATGGGAGTTGAGTAATAACGTAGGTTTGTGCATGTCGAAACCCGGCGCAATGGTCCAGAGGTTATTTCCTTTGCGATAAACAGGGTGCCCATCCTGTTGCCAAACGTCGTGCAGGTAATCGGCCACCTCTTTTTCATCCCTGCTGAACGACGGGCGGGCGATCATCCCTTTTAATATGTCAATAGCCTCATAAAACATGATATGCATCCTTAATCGTTGATCGTTAATCGTTCGTTGACGGTTTGCCTGTCTTTCCCCAACTGTATCTTTAGTTCTTCCAATGTATTGAAATGGATATCGCCTCTGATAAAGTAGATAAATGACACGGTTATTACATTGTTATATATATCGCCTGAAAAATCCAGGATATTTACTTCCAGCGTGATAGCATCTCCATTGTTCAGAGTAGGGCGGTTTCCGATATAGAGCATTCCCTTATATCGCTTATCCTGAAGTTGTACCCAGACAGCATAAACGCCTATGCCGGGCGCTATTTTGAAAGGTTCGTCTATCCTGATATTGGCGGTAGGAAAACCTAATGCCCTCCCTATTTTATGGCCACTGATGATACTCCCTTTGATTTGGTAAGGATACGTGAGCAGCTTTCCGGCTTCTTCTACTTTTCCTTCCAATAATAACTTTCTGATTTCGGATGAACTGACAGCTATTTCATTCTCAATAAAACGGGCTATTTCCAATACTTCCATGCCACAGGCTGCTCCATATTCGGCATACTCACGAAAGCCATCTGTGCGGCCGCGGCCAAAACGGTGGTCGTAACCTATTAATAATGTTTTAATATGCAACTTTTGAGATAGAATGGCGTGGATAAATTCGTTAGCCGGATAGTTCGCCAGTTCCGGGGTGAAAGGGAGAACAATGCAATAGTCGATGCCTGTTGTTTCGAGATGGGCTACTTTTTCTTCGAAAGAATTAAGCAGTTGAGGTTGGTAATCGCTCTGTAACACCTTACGGGGATGTTCGGAGAATGTAATAACGGCAGAAGGGAGGTTTCGCTCTTTGGCTATTTTAATCATGTTATTAATTAAAAACAGGTGGCCAAGGTGTACTCCGTCGAAGAAACCAATGGTTGCTACGAATCCTTCCACCGTAACATCATTTATACTCCTGATGATATTCATGCGCTTACGCGAGTGTTAAATTTATTAGAATTTAATGCCGTTATATGTAATTTTACCTCAGTTGACATTTTTTGTCTATGTAGATGTGTTACATTAACATAGATTATATGTAAAACTATTGACCGTTCCTTTTAACATATTACCTTTGCATTGTGGTTTTTTCATAATAGTATTAGATTTAAGGTTAACAAAGTTGGTTAGGGGATGTCGTGAGACAGCCCTTAATTTTTTTATTTATATCTCATCATACCAGATCACTTTGTCTATTTTTAGTTTGAATATTAGGGTGGAATAGGGAGGAATTATTTTACCATTGTCCCATTCCGTTCCATAAGCCATATCTTGCGGGATCCAGACTACGCCTTCCTCTCCCTCAGTCATGAGTTGCAATATCTCAGTCCACCCTTTAATAACGCCCGAACTATAACCTGTTCCGGTAGTAGCGCTATAATTGGCAACGGCGGAGCTTATCGCAACATTGAAGGGTACATGTTCCGTAGAATCCCGTTTGTCGAATACCGTTCCATCAATCAAAGAGCCTTCATAGTAAACATCCACTCGGCTGTTATAAAAAACCCGTTTCCCGTTTCCCGGCGTAATTTGTTTGTAGTATAGAACGCCGCTATTGCTTAACGACGTATAGCGGGTAAATGTCGCGTCGAAGGCTTTATCTGCAAAGGCTTGTTCGTTTTGCTGCTTCCATACTTCATCCACTTTATTATTATTGTCATCGTCGCTACCACAGGAAGGAAGGGCGGCGGCCAGGCACATCATCATAAATAAACACAAATACTTTTTCATTTGATTAATCTGTTATCTTTTTTAATAGATTCTTCATACTAACCTTTCCGGCGATTATCTCGTTTAGTTTGTCAATACGGACCCGTTCCTGTTCCATCGTGTCGCGGAAACGGATCGTTACACAGTGGTCTGTTAACGTATCATGGTCTACGGTAATACAGTAAGGCGTACCAATCGCATCCTGGCGGCGGTACCGTTTTCCGATAGAATCCTTTTCATCATACTGGCAACGGAAGTCGAACCGCAGCATATCGATAATTTCTCCGGCTTTCTCCGGCAACCCGTCTTTCTTTACAAGCGGAAGAACCGCCAACTTGACGGGAGCCAGGGCCGGAGGCAATTTCAATATCACGCGGCTTTCGCCGTTATCCAGCATTTCTTCGCAGTACGAACCGGATATAATACTGAGGAACACACGGTCTACGCCGATAGAAGTTTCTATCACATAAGGCGTATAACTTTTATTCAGTTCCGGGTCGAAATACTGGATTTTCCTGCCCGAATACTTTTCGTGCTGGCTAAGGTCGAAATCCGTACGGCTATGGATACCTTCCACTTCTTTAAAGCCAAAAGGCATTTCAAATTCAATATCGGTAGCGGCATTGGCATAATGCGCCAGCTTATCGTGGTCGTGGAAGCGATATTTCCCGTCGCCTAATCCCATGGATTTATGCCATGTCATCCGGGTTTTTTTCCACCGGTCGAACCATTCCATCTCTTCTCCCGGTCGAATGAAGAACTGCATTTCCATTTGTTCAAACTCTCTCATACGGAAAATAAACTGGCGGGCCACAATTTCATTCCGGAACGCTTTCCCTATTTGTGCAATGCCGAAAGGAATTTTCATGCGCCCCGATTTCTGTACATTGAGGAAGTTTACAAATATCCCTTGCGCCGTTTCCGGGCGGAGATACACCTTCATCGCACCTTCGGAAGTAGATCCCATATCGGTAGAGAACATCAGGTTGAACTGTCGCACTTCTGTCCAGTTACGGCTGCCGGATAGTGGGCAAACAATCTCCGCATCGATGATTATCCGGCGCAGTTCTTCCAGATTGGAATCATTCAGCGCTTTTGCAAAGCGGGCATGCATCTCGTCCCGTTTTTGTTGATACTCCAGTACGCGTGGGTTGGTGCTGCGGAATTGCGTTTCATCGAAAGCGTCTCCGAACCGTTTGGCCGCTTTGGCTACTTCTTTATCTGTCTTTTCGTCTATCTTGGCCAGATAATCTTCAATTAAGACGTCTGCCCGGTAACGTTTTTTGGAGTCTTTATTATCAATCAACGGATCGTTGAATGCATCCACGTGCCCGGAAGCTTTCCATATTGTAGGGTGCATGAAAATGGCGGAATCGATGCCCACTACGTTTTCATGGAGTAGCGTCATACTGTCCCACCAATATTTTTTTATATTGTTTTTCAGTTCCACACCGTATTGGCCGTAATCATATACTGCGCCTAATCCATCGTAAATTTCCGACGACGGAAATACAAAACCATACTCTTTACAATGCGAAACAATTTTCTTAAAAACATCTTCTTGTGCCATAATACATAGTATATTTATACTTTCAACCTTAAAAGGTTGCAAAGTAAATGATTTTTTGTCAAAGTTTTAAGCGTTCGCTCAATTGTTTTACTCCCTCCGAGGCTCCGGCTTTGATGAAATGGATATCGTGCCTGTATGTATTTACTTCTTTCGGGTCGATCAGGTATACCGGTTGGCCTTTCCGGGCGTAGTTGAGTAACCCTGCGGCGGGATATACATTGAGCGAGGTTCCGATGACTACCAATATATCGGATTGCTCTACAAGCTGAATAGCCGGTTCTATCATGGGAACCGCTTCTCCGAACCAAACGATAAACGGACGGAGTTGATTGCCGCCGGCGTCGGTATCGCCCCAATGGATGTCGGGATTATCAGGGGAAATGATATATGTTTTATTTACATTATTTACCGGGCAGGCTTTCATCAATTCGCCATGCAGGTGAAGCACTTTTGAGCTTCCTGCCCGCTCATGTAAATCATCTACATTTTGAGTGATGATGTTTACATCGAAATCTTTTTCCAGGGCTGCCAATCCATAATGCCCTTCATTAGGCTTACATTCCAATAATTGCCGCCTTCGCTGGTTATAGAAATTAAGGACAACTTCCGGCATTCGCTCAAAACCTTCGGGCGTAGCCACATCTTCTATCCTGTATTTTTCCCAAAGGCCGCCGGAATCCCTGAAAGTAGAGATGCCGCTTTCGGCACTCATCCCCGCGCCACTGAGTACGACTAACTTTTTCATATGATTAATAGTATATCAAACAGTTTCCACAAAACTAACGCAATTTTTTGAACGTTTACACCGGAATATTGAAATCTTTCGTAATTTAACGCCCAATTTGTATAAAATGTTATCCCGGGAAAAGAAAGACATATTAATCGGATTTATCGTATCCGTGCTTCTTAGTCTTTTTGTGAATTTTACGCTGTTGATGCGTACCTATGAAAGGCTTATGAGAAGTCATGAGCAAACTTCCCTTGACTCGCACTTTGGAGGGTTTTACCTTTGTTTTTCATTGGCCTGGTTTTTCCTGTTCGCTTTTTTCCTGTTTGTAATAACGGTGCAGGGGTATAAACTGGGTGACAAGTTATTCTGTAAAAACGAATTTAACTCTACTTTATTCGTTATTGCGGCTAATATGATTGTCGCTTTTGCTTTAATACAAGTTTATCCCTTAGCCCTGCATACGCTGTCGGAATATATTTTACAGATAGAGAAACCTGATTTCCCCTTTGAAAAGCCCGGCTTGTCTCGTATAAGGCCCGACGAAGCGCCCGATGCGCCGATGCATTTCTTTTGGCCGATAGACCTTCGTCCCTTCCCCCGCCCCCTGGTTACGGAGCATTTGTTTGTGTTGATAACAGTTATACTTACCGTTATGCTGCTAAGGCTTATCAGCAGCAGGCAGCAAATCGCCCTGGAATTTGAAAAATTGAAAACAGAGAAATGGCAAACATCCTACAATGCCCTCATGGGACAAATCAATCCGCATTTTTTCTTTAATTCGCTCAATGGCCTTAATTCACTTATACGAAGCGGCGAACAGGAACAGACGTTAACTTATCTGGACGAATTGTCGAGCGTATTCCGGTATATTCTGCAAAGCAATAAAAAGGAATTGGTTACGCTCGCCGAAGAGTTACAGTTTGTTAAAGCCTATACCTACCTGTTGCATGTGCGGTACGAAGGCAGGCTTTTCTTTTCAATCCAGGCAAATTCATCCCATATGCTATGGTACCTGCCCATACTAAGCGTACTTCCCTTGATAGAGAATGCCGTTAAACACAACGTCATAAGTAAGCAATATCCCCTGCAGGTAGATATCTATACAACGGAAGACAACCGGCTGGTCGTTTCCAACGCTATCCAACCTAAAGCGGAAGACAACAGCGGAGGCTACATCGGCCTGAAAAACCTGTGGGGACGTTATCGCATGCTTACGGGGAAAGACATATCAATTTCCAATCGTAAAGGATATTTCAACGTTTCACTTCCGCTACTAAATAAACCCGTTAAAAGATGAAAGCCGTTATTATAGAAGACGAAACCACAGCCGTAAACAGCCTGAAAGCGATACTTGCCCGAAACAATGTATCTCCCGTCAGCGTTATTGCCGAGCTGGAAAGTATAGAAGAAAGTGTAGAATACTTCAAAAACATGCCGCAGCCCGATATTATTTTCATGGATATCCACCTGGCCGACGGCTTGGTATTTAAACTGTTCGAGCAGGTTGAAATCGGTTCGCCGGTTGTCTTTACCACTGCCTACGATGAATATGCTTTACAGGCCTTTCAGGTGAACAGTATCGATTACCTGCTCAAGCCTGTTACGCAGGCTTCGCTGGAAAGAGCGCTGAATAAATTATATCTTTTCAGCCCCGAAGAACGTTCGGCGCATATCCTTCATACGAATAACGCCATACAAAACAGGCATACCATAAAAAGCCTGTTAATTATGCTGGCGGATAAATTTTATCCGCTGGCTGTAGAAGACGTCTTGTTTTTTTTTACTTCCAACGAGAAAGTAACGGCCTACAGCCACGATGGCAAACAGCATCCTGTAGACCGTACGTTAGACGCGTTGAATGAACAGTTGGATGAAAATCTTTTTTTTCGGGCGAACCGTCAGTTTATTATTTCGCGGGGAGCCATAAAGGATGTAGGCCTGTGGTTTGGCAACCGTCTGTCGGTCAACTTAACGGTAACGACTCCCGAACGAATTATTATCAGTAAAATAAAATCGCCTTTATTCAAGAAATGGATATTACGTGAAGACTGACGAATGGTCTTCTCACCTTCTTTTTCAGGCGATTCACCGCCTCATTTAAACCACTCGCCGTACATTAACTTTTGTTTGCCGAATATCCTTTTTCCTTTGTTCCGGAGAATAACGCATAAAAAAATAATCAACATGTTGAAATGTATCACATTTGATGGCGACGCCACCACATTAAACTCTCTGATGGGTTATTTCGAGAAGTTGGATAAAGTATTGGAAGAAATACATCATATCTTACAAAAGAAACAGGTGGGACAATTTTTGTTTGTAAAAGAAGGAAACAGAATGGTCCGTCTCCAGCCCGAAGACATTCTTTTTCTGGAAGGTTACGGAGATTATGTTAAGATACACCGTACCAACGGCAAGTTGCTCCTGTCGCAGGTAAGCCTCAAACGGTTTGAAAACTGTCTGGCCGGACAGCCTTTCTGCCGTGTACACCGTTCGTATATAGTTGCTATTGCACATATAAACTATATCGAACATAAGCGGATCTGCATCGGAAAGGAATTGATACCCATCAGCGATTCCTACCTGCCTTCGTTTATGGAGCATATATCGGATTTATAGCTTTGCATTGTAGAAACGCTCGCTCAAGGTATAAGTTACGGTAAGGCCGATGATGTTTCTCTGCAAGGCGTTATCCTGCATTTGCAATCTGTCGTAAAAGAAAGCGGCGTTGATCTGTCCGTTTTGTACGGGTAATCCCAGCCCTATGCAGGCTCTCCATACGAATCCGTTTTTCCCGTTTATCTTATAATAAGGAGTAGAGGCCGTAACTCCGGCTTTATAGGTAACCCGTTTCCAATAGCCTTCAGACGGATAGGTGGTTGGCGGGTAAGATATGCCGGCTCGTAATTCATGTTTGTCGTTGAATTTGATACGGCTGTCGCCCGATGTAAGCGAGCTGTATTTACGCAAGGTATAATCTAGGGCATACGTCCATTTCTTATACCGTAAGGCTCCTCCTATACCTGCAAATTGAGGTAAATATTGATTTGTATTTCTCTTGCTTGTCTCTGTTTCCAGCGATCCGGTGGTAAGCGCCATTGTGTTTTCAATCTTTAAACGTTGTTTATATCCGTAAACGGCGCCGAACGTTACCTGCATCTGCCGGTTTACCTGTCGTTGGTATTGCAGGCCGAAATCCGCATAAAAGGATTGAGTGTACATTTTCTGACTGACAGACATTGACTCTTGCGTTTCCGTCTGCGATAAGTTCCCGAAGATATAATTCAGGTTTATTCCTACGGAGAAATGGGCGGGTAGCAGGATGGCATGGGTAAGGCTGGCTTTAGACAATCCCCCGTCTCCTTCAAACAAACTGCTTACCACGGAAGCGGGAGTGCCTTCAAGTGGTTGGTCACTTTTGAAATAATATCCCATCGAACTATAAGGCGTAAGGCCTGCCGCCGCATACCAACGGGGCATGATGCGCCCTCCCAGGGTTATGGCGGATACGTTCCCTGTAAATGCCTCCGTTGAATTTCCGCCCGATCGATAGCGCTCTCTTTTCAGGAAGGCTGACACATCGGCCAATAACCGGCACGTATCCACGCCTGCCAGCCCGGCCGGATTTTCCATATTCAGAAGCAAGGGATTATGCATGCCGTAAGCAACTCCTCCCATGCCGGCAGACTGTCCGTACAAACCACTCGCTATTTCGCCCAATCCGAACATGGAATAAGGGGAAGAAGTCATTACGTTTTGCGCAAACATATCCGGTATAAACAGGAGGAATAGCAGGATGTGTTTAATAACTCTCATAAATCGTATAAGTTAATTGAAGGATGATGGGGGTACGCCCCTGTTGGTCGCCGATAGTGAGGTTTTTCAATGTTCCCGTATAATCTGCGGCATTATATACCAGTTGGAGGTTATGCTTGTATTTGCCCGAGGCGCCTGATTCCTGTTGCATAAAGTCGGTTACGTCGAAGTAATAGTAAGTGTTTTCGTCGAATGTATCATCTCTTATCAGGGTGCCCACTTGTACTTCCTCGCCTAGATAGTCTTTCACGGCGTCGGTGATTACATTGTTTTCGTCGGCTATATATAAGTAAACACTGTCCGGAAGGGTATTATAGGAAGAATACGAACCGGGTTCGGGGTAGATTTTCAGCCGGGCCTGCTCAATCGTTATATATTCTCCCTGCTCCCGGAGGTTATTCAGGTAAGGAAATTCCAGGCGTGTGTACCAGCCTATTCCACACATCAAAACGCCCCGGTTTCCCAATGCCCCGGAAGATATCTCCACTTGCCGGGAAGGATAATTCTCCATTAATGTACCTGTACGGTCGTGAATGATATGATTGAACTGGGTTTCGTTTTTTGCTTTAAAGAGTAATTCCCTGCTGTTTTCCAATTCGTCGGTTATATGGTATCGTAAGGAAATGGCTGCCGCCGTATCGGCAACGGAAAAAGCCAGTAATACCTGATTGGATTCGCCTTCGGGAATAAGAGCAATTCCCTTGAAATAATCTTCAAAACGGTCGCTCGAAACCGCTTGGTCGTTGGTATGAAACTTTGTTAACAAGAGGTGCCCTAATGCATCGGACAGGCGTATCTCAAGGAAGTCGGGGTTTCTTGGCTTCGGGCTGAATGTATAGGTTGCCAATGGTTCCTCATCATATGTTACACTGCTTTTATTATACAAATAACCGTTGTCGTTCAAACTGATTTTTTCCGTAAGCAGGTGTATCCCGACGGTAAGCTCCATCGTTGTATCTCCCACAAAATACCCGTTGGGAGAAAGTAATAAGACAAGCGAGTCTAATATAACCGTTTCATCGGCGTCCGCGCTATAAGAAGGTCTTTCATAAGGAATGAAAGTGGAAGAAAGCATTTTCCCCCAAAGCGGATGGACGTATTCGCCCGTCAAAGCAATTCCTTTCCCCGACGTTTCCAACGAATCAATCAATACCGAGGTAATCCACACCGTACTTGTATCAACCTGTACATTTCTGAATGAAGACGAAACAAGCCTTTCTCCATAGACGCTGTTTTCATCATAACACGAAGCAACGGCAACAAGCACAAACAAGTAAAGAACAAAACAGGGTTTATACATAAATCTTGCTATTTGATAGTTATAAAAGTGCAAAGAAGCCTTTTAAATTCTCTTCCTGCAACTCCATACCGTCAAATCCGTTTTTCAGTCTGCTAATGGTCTGTTTATTCCTTTAAAATCATTCAGGCGCGCTTCACCGGCCCAAAGGGCCTGTTCACCGATTTTTTTTGCCGGATACGAAAACGCCTTGTTTCTTTGCGGCAATAAAAAAACGGTATATGACAGCACAAAAAAGATTTCTGTTCTTTCTGATAGCTCTTTTTCCCTTACTGATAAATTCGTGTGGCAATGACGACGATGATGATGATCTGATAGGTAAATGGTACCGTGTATCGGATTTTGACGGGCTGGCCCGTGGCGACGCTTCTTCCTTTACCATTGGAAACAAAGGGTATTTGGTATGCGGGTACGATGGAAAGAAACGTTTGTCCGATTTGTGGGAATACGATATGGATATGGACTTTTGGACGCAAAAAGCCGCCTTCCCCGGCGTTCCCCGTAACTCGGCTGTCGCTTTTGCCGTTAATGGTAAAGGATATTTTGGAACCGGATTCGACGGAGAGAATTATTTAAGCGATTTGTGGGAATACAGCCCCTCGTCTGATACATGGACGCAAAAAACAGATTTCCCCGGCTCGGCACGTTATGGAGCCGTAGCCTTCGGATTGGCCGATAAAGGTTATATCGGATGCGGTTACGATGGCAACTATTTAAAAGACTTTTATGCTTTCAGCCCCTTAAGTAATAGCTGGGAGCAGATTGTGAGTATCGGCGGAAGCAAACGGCAGGGAGCTACCAGCTTTGTAATAGATAATATGGCTTATGTCTGTTGCGGACAAAACAATGGCGATTTCATTTCCGATTTCTGGAAATACGACCCGTCTGCCGGATTGTGGACACAACTGCGGGATATATCTGATACCTCCGATGATGATTACGACGACGATTATGCGATCGTACGAATGAATGCCGTCTCTTTCATCATAGACGGAGCAGCCTACATCGCTTGCGGAGAAAACAGTGGAAGCCTGCGCAGTGATACCTGGAAATATTCTCCCGCAACGGATATTTGGGAAAGTGTATCTGAATTTAAAGGAACAGCCCGTACGGTAGCTGTCTCTTTCTCCAGTGGAGAGAGAGGTTTTGTGGTATCGGGTAAAAGCGGCACCTACCGGTTTGATGACATTTGGGAACTCCACCCATATGAGTATGATGACGACGAGTATTAAAGGTAGAAAGGCTCTCACTCAAGCCTGTTGTCGCTACTGATACTAATTTTATTTATTTTTCGTGCCGGAGGTTTGGGGCCTCCGCACAGACGGCAACTGGTGTTGCAATTGTAGGAGTCTGAGGAGTTAAAAAAGTCAAGCAAAACATTAACTCCTTGACTCCTTTGGCTCCTTGAAATTACAATCCTGCAATTGTAACCCTCTTATCGCTTCGCAGGCAACGACATTCGCCGGCCAGGGCTGTCCCCTGCGTCTTGTAGTCGCGGATATTGCGCATACCAACCAACCGCGCCGTAGTGGAGTGTGCGAAAGGATATCGGGATACACAGGTTGCGTTTTTTTTAAAATACATAAACACCAATATTAACACTATAAATTAGGATATCGGTATTTTATATTTTATAAAATTATCTTTTGGAGATAACCTTTTGAATAAAAGGCTTTAAACGGAATTTTCAGCGGTGAGAGGTAACGATTTGGCAACCGTGCCTATTTCTGCGTTTTGCGCTGCATTTCCTCAAATAACTCAGTAGGTCGGCGGCATTACTGCCGCTTTCCCCTGCAAGAACCGTACATGAGACTTTCACCGCATACGGCTCAGGCAATTCAAAGTCCAAAGTTACTACCTTGTTTTTTTATTTAGGCTTTTGTATTTATTTTGAAATTCTAAAAAAGTGCGACATAGGGTTGTCACTAGGCGTGCGTATTTTTGCTCTCGATAAATGAAATTACAAACAAATAAAATGAAATTATGAATTTAAAAGTACATCTAGTTTTTGCAGGAACATGTGAGGAAGCCCTAAATTTTTACAATGAAACCCTTAATGGGAAAGTTGATTTTCTATTTCGCAAAAAAGAAGATAAAGATAATGAAGTGGCTGATTGTGACAAGGAAAAAATATCACATATGGTTGTCAAAACTGAACATTTCGATTTAGCAGGTGAAGATGCTAACAATGGCGAGAAAGTGGTTGTAGGTAATAACAATAAACTAGTTTTATCATTCTACGACCTTGATAGATGCAAAAAAGTTTGGGCAACTTTCGAGAAAAATGGTACAGTAACAATGCCTTTGCAAAAAACATTTTTCTGTGAAGCAATGGGCGAAGTCACAGATAAATACGGAATATCGTGGATAATAATGATGAATGACGACGATTATTCAGCGTAATATTGTGTTGGAAAGATTGGTAGATAATGACATAGTCTACCAATCTTTTAATAATTTTGTGATCTAACTATTTTGTATTTCATATGAATCGTATCGATCGACTTTCGGCAATATTAATCATGTTACAATCTTCAACTTCTGTAAAACCGAAACAAATTACAGATCGTTTTACAATTGGGTTGCGAACAGTCTATCGAGATATAAAAGCATTGGAAGAAGCTGGTATTCCCATTGCAGGAGATTCACGGATAGGTTATTCATTGGTTGATGGTTTTAAACTACCTCCGCTTATGTTTACACAAGAAGAAGCTGTTTCGTTTTTGGTTGCACAAAGACTTGTTGACAAATTTGGAGACAAGGGAGTTCAACGTAATTACAACTCGGGTATCGAAAAGATTAAAGCCGTAATGCGTTTAGTCCAAAAAGAGGAAGCTATTAATATAGATAATAAAATAGGTTCACTCGATTTTAGTTCTCCTCTCCCAAACTGGGAACAAGATTGGCTTCAAATTATTATGGATGCAATAGTAAAGAATAAAAAAATAGAATTAACCTATCAGGCTATAAATAGTGACACCGCTCGGTTTGTAGATTGTGTAGGTGTATTTTTCTCTATGGCAAATTGGTATTTAATTGGCTTCTGTAATCTAAGAAATAGTTATAGAACCTTTCGTTTAAGTAGAATACAAGAAATTAAAATTAGTAATTATGAAGCTGCAACCAAGCACCCACCTTTACAATCCTTTCTACAAGAACTTACTGAAAAACAAAATCTACATGAAATAACAATAGAGATAAAACATGATAAATTTACAATGATAGATTCTCAAAAATATTTTCATGGTTTAATCGAAGAACAAATAATAGGAGATATGATTCAACTTCGCTTCATGACATTTTCTATTGATAAATTTGCACGTTGGTATTTAGCATTTGCAGATGTGGCAACTATTATATCCCCCAATGAATTAAAAAGAACAGTGAAAGAAATAGTGGGGAAGATACTCCTGACTTCATCAATGCGTCACCCAACTCAGGAATCCGGATTTTCGAGTTCAAATAGTGGCTTGATAGTATGATGTTTCCCGGTCAGAAAAGAGAGTGTAATTTAAACTGTGTCAGCAAAAATAAGTTTTAAATATTTATATTTGCTAACACAGTTTTTATATGGAAGAATTTAATTTTGAAGAGATTAAGAACAAAGCATTGGATCA
>JAISXD010000087.1 GCA_031270665.1 Tannerellaceae bacterium
CCATATGAAAATTTTGAATACCTAAAATTATGAAAATTTTAGGAAAATGCAAAGGCTGGGCTTGGGAAAGTTCGGCCTTTGATATTAAAAAAGGGCATGTCACTTTTGACACACCCTCATAGATCTTTTTAATTATTCAGAGAGGGCTTCTACCCGGAATGTTTCTATTTGTTTTTGACTTTTTTTTCATAGCTTGAACGCAAGGCTACCGTTATGAAACCAAACAACAAGCCGATGAGACAGTAGACCATAATGGTGAGGGAGGCATTTGCGAAGGTAGCTCCCGGCACATAGTTCATAAAAGCAAAAAAAGCGCCTGCCCCTATGAATAGTGCGGGGATACAAGAGGTCCAATCATTACGTTCAAAGAATATCGCCGCGCAGGCCATGACTCCAACAGCTAATGGGACAGCAACAAAACCCATAACCGGCGTCATAGCCCCGCCGATTGTTATAATCACGATGGAAACGATAATTCCCAAACCATATGAGATGAGCGCTTTTATTCCTCCTTTAAGTGTGCAGCCTGAAAAGAAATAAACGGCCCATGACTGGAAACAAATCCAACTGAAGCCCACATTTCCTGCCGGTGGCATAAAGGGGGCTAATAACTGATCCAGCATTTGAATGCCGAATGCCAAAACGCCAATAATAATTGGGATAATTGCAAATTGTTTTAATGACATAATTTTTAATTTATTAGATTTAACAGTTTGTACTTGCTTGCAATTCTTTTTCCCTTACCTCAGTTTTAGTTCATTGATAAGGCGGGGGCATTTTCCCCATTTGTCTATCATGAATAATACGTAGCGGATGTCTACGCTGATGCAGCGTTGCAGGTCGGGTTCGAAGGCGATATCGCCACTCATGGCCTCCCAGTTGCCGTCGAAGGCTAAACCGATTACGCGGGCATTCTTGTCGAAGACGGGGCTTCCTGAGTTACCACCGGTGATGTCGTTGTTTGACAGGAAGTTCAGGTTCATTGTTGTGTCCGGGTTGCCGTAGACGCCGAAGTCTTTGCTGCGGATCAGGTCGAGAATTTCGGGCTGCACCCAAAACTCATCGTCGGCTGGATTTTCCTTTTCCAAAACACCTTTATCTGTAGAAAAGTAGTGATACCGGGCAGCGTCGTAGGGGCGATAGCCGCCGATGGAACCGTAACTCAGGCGCATCGTGAAGTTAGCGTCTGAATACAGCGTCTTGTCGGGGTGCATCTCTTGCAGGCCGGCGAAATACAGGCGTTCGCCTTTCATAATTTCATACCGGTGCTCATTTATAAATTGCTGCAATTCAAAAAGGGAGAGCATAACGGAGAGGCTTAGTTCGGCAGCCGGATCTTTCTTTAGCTTTTTGTACTCTTTGGGGTCTTTAACTATCTTTCGGATGTTATCATAAGACAGTAATTGAGTGTTCCTGAAAACGTCGGCAGCGTATTTCTCGTAGTTGCCTTTGTATTTCTTGTCTATTTTTTTGTAGATGTCGGGGAGGTATTGGGCGGGGACGCGTTCCTTTGTAATCTGCATCATGGCGGCGAGGGATTGCTGGTCTAAAGACGGTTCGTAGTCTTTGAAGAAGCTTTCGATACGGTCTTCGAGGAAGATATTCAGTTCATCGTCTGTGGATTCTTTTATGTCTACGCTTTGCATCATGCGGGCGAGGCGTACGATTTCGGTGCCGCTCAGGAAGGCTTCCTGCAGATAGGTAGAGATTTTCCGGTACTCATTTGTAGCGGTGTATCCTTCCTTGAGCAGGGTAAGTACGTTGCCGTATTTCTCGCGGCGGGCGTCGTCCTGGTTCACCCAATGGGTGAAGGCGGCTTCTTCGGCTTCTTTGCGGTTGATAACGTCTAAGTTGGCCAAGCCGCGATTCATGCCAATGGAGTTCTTCCAATAATTGGAACTACCGGCAAATTTAGAGGCGTATTTGATACGTACGGCGTCGCTGGCCTGCATGGCTGTACGCCAGATTTCCTGTTTGATGCCACGCACTTCGATGCGGGGTTTGTTGCTGTCTTCTATCCGTTGCTTTACGCCCCAGGAGCTTATGTAGCGGCTGGTGCTTCCGGGGAAACCGATTGTCATGGCATAATCGTTTTCTTTATAGCCCTGTAGGGATACTTCGGCTACGTATTTGGGGTGGTAGGGTTTGTTGCCGGCGCTGTATGCTGCGGCTTCGTTATTGGCATTGGCATATACGCGGAAGACAGAGAAATCACCCGTATGGCGGGGCCACATCCAGTTGTCGGTGTCTCCCCCGAATTTCCCTACCGAACTTGGCGGGGTAAATACTAACCGTACATCGCGGTAAATATCGTATACTATCAGGAAATATTTGTTGTTGCTGTAGAACGGCACTACTTCGGCGGCGAGGAACTCGTTTTCACCGATGGAATCGCAGATGGCCTGCCCGATGGAATCGGCTGCTATTACACGCTCGTACTCGGCATCATAAGAAGCGGTCTGGGAATTGATGCGTTCGCTTACGTCTACCGTTTCGCGGAGATAGCGTACGCTCAGGCCGGGAACGGGAAGCTCGGCTTCGTGGGATTGAGAGATAAATCCGTCTTTGAGGTAATCGTGTTCTACGCTGCTTAATTGCTGTATTGAGCCATAACCGCAGTGATGGTTGGTGAAGATCAGCCCGGTTTCGGAAACGGTGATACCGGTACATCCGCCGCCAAAGATTACCACGGCATTGCTCAGGCTTGGAGATGTATCGCTGTAAAGGTCTTCATACGAGGGGGTAAAGCCCAGTTCCCTCATGCGATCGAGATTTTGTTTGTTCAGTTCCTTCAGTACCCACATGCCCTCGTCGGCAAACAGGTATCCGGTAGTAAGAAGCAATACCGCTACTACCTGTACTTTTTTCATTAAATTCATGTTCTCCTTTTATCAATTATAAATTAAATATTCTCTCCTTCCTCACAATAAAAGCGATAAAGATAATTAGTAAAACGCTGCGGTACAGTAAACGCAACGCCTCTGAATCTATTTTGGGAAGCATACCGGCGATATACAAGACGGTAGCGAGCGCAAGGTAACAAAAAACGGCTTTCAAATCATACGAAATGGGGAATTTCTTTTGCCCCACAAAGTAAGATAATAGCATCATTAGCAGATTACATATGCACGAGGCCCATGCACAGGCGATATAGCCATAGGCAGGAGCGCCCGGGAGAATGATTAAAATGGTTACAACACAGCCGGATAGAGAGAAATAGGCTCCCCATTGCGTCTGGTCGCTTAGTTTATACCAGAGGGACAGGTTAAAATAAATCCCGAAGAACAGCTCGCCCAGCATAACGATGGGGACGATGCGCAGACCGGGATAGTAAGGCGGAGCTATGAAGTACTTCAATAGGTCCAGGTAAAACATCACGCCCAGGAAAATTACCAGGGCGAAGAGGATAAAGTACTTCATCGCCCCGGCATACGCCTGCGTATTGCCGCTGTCCTTGTGGCGGGCGAAGATAAAAGGCTCATAGGCGTATCGGAATGCCTGGATAAACATGACCATTACTACGGCTATTTTAAAGCAGGCTCCATAAATGCCCAACTGTTCGTTGGCATACGCCTTGTCTTCAAACAGAAAAGGGAAAATGATTTTATCGGCCGTCTGGTTGAACACCCCGGCAATCCCTACTATCAGGATGGGAAACGAATAGGTCAGCATCCGCTTCAATAAAAACAGGCTGGGCTTATGGCGAAAACCGGGCAGCATATCGGGTATCAGTATCAGAAAAGTAACGGCCGTGGTTATTACATTCGCCACAAATACATACCCTACGCTATAATTGGGGGTATAAAACCAATCCACCGCTCCCGGCGCCTGTTTATACAGCCGGTGGCAGAAGACAAGGAAAAAGAGGTTTAACCCGATATTGAGGAAGATACCCAGAAACTTAATACCTGCAAAGCGGTAGGCCTTACCCCTGTATCGAAGGTAAGCAAAAGGGATGCAGCAGAAAGCGTCTACCGCTACAACCCCAAGCATCATGCCCAAGTACTCGGGATTAGCTGCATACCCCAGTTGCCTGCTCAGAGGGGACAGAAAGACAAAGGCAAAGAGAATAAATAATACCGACGTTGCCCCGATACTGTATAGCGCCGTCGTGTATACACGTATAGGTTCCCGTTCGCCCTCCTTCTCCTTGTTAATAAACCGGAAAAATCCCGTTTCCATCCCATAGGTTAATATCGTCAGCAGAAGCGCTACCCAGGCGTATAAATTGGTATAAATACCGAATTCACCGGTGTTGATAAGGGTGCGGGTATACAAAGGAACCAGTAGCCAGTTGAGGAACCGCCCGATAATACTGCTCAAACCATAGACAGCAGTCTCCTTTGCCAATTGCTTCATTTTGCCGGCCATGAGGCTAGTCGAATAAGGTTCCCCGGCTGCCCCCGTACGTTCGTCCCAGATGGGTATAGGCCAGTTCGGTTACTTCGCGCCCGCGGGGGGTACGTTTGATAAAGCCTTCTTTTATGAGGAACGGCTCGTATACCTCTTCCAGTGTGCCGGGGTCTTCGCCCAGGGCGGTGGCGATGGTGGTGAGGCCTACCGGACCGCCTTTGAACTTGTCGATAATCGTAGTGAGCAGCTTGTTGTCTATCTGGTCTAACCCGTAACGGTCTATGTTCAAGGCTTCGAGGGCGAAACAGGCTATCGCCCTGTCTATTTCGCCGTTGCCCTTAACCTGTGCAAAGTCGCGCACGCGCCGGAGCAGTGAATTGGCAATACGGGGCGTACCCCTGCTTCGGGATGCGATCTCTTTGGCCGCACTGGTTTCACATCTTATCCGGAGAATATCGGCGCTGCGGAGTACGATATCTGTTAGCGTTTCTACCTCGTAATACGCTAAATGCATGTTGATGCCGAAGCGCGCCCTGAGCGGACTCGTCAGCAAACCGCTGCGGGTGGTAGCGCCCACCAGCGTAAAGGGCGACAAGTCAATCTGTATCGAACGGGCGCTCGGGCCCCTGTCTATCATAATATCGATGCGGTAGTCTTCCATCGCCGAATAGAGATACTCCTCTACCACCGGGCTCAACCGGTGGATTTCATCGATGAAAAGGACATCATTCTTCTCCAGCGAGGTAAGTACGCCCGCCAGGTCGCCGGGCTTGTCTAACACCGGCCCCGAAGTAACCTTGAACCCTACCCGCAGCTCATTGGCAATGATGTTAGACAGCGTAGTCTTACCCAAGCCGGGGGGGCCGTGCAGCAAGACATGGTCTAATGCCTCCTTCCGCATACAGGCGGCAGTAACGAATATCTTCAGATTCTCCACCACCTTGGCCTGCCCGCTAAAGTCGCGAAACGAAAGCGGGCGCAACGCATTCTGAAACTCGCTTTCATTATCCGCAGGCTGGCTGTCTCTTATATTGAACTCGTCTTCCATATCCGGGGCAAAGATAATAAAAAAAATACAACCGCTTTGGCTCCAAGTGTAAGCCCGCTATGCTCGGAAAATTATATTAAATTAACGGGAGAGGCTGTTATGGCACACCGAAAATGCAGACTGTGCAGCTATGCACAGCTTTCTTTTCTTATATTTGCCCCGTGGAAAGAAGCAAAATTAATATCCGGTTCCTGCGGTTCCGGCTTGGACAGGCAGGGAAGTTCTTCAGGGAGATACCATTGCTTTATCTGGCAGCTCTGCTTGTGATGGCGGGGGTGGGTTTTTATGTCTTGCATTCTTTTCTTGAAAACCCCGCCGGCTGGATGGTATGTGGAGGCGTTTTGATGGCCGGCGTTTGCTTTGTTCATCTCCGGCGGAAGGATTACCACTTCATCTATATGGCCGGCGAGGGGGCGTGGCGGGTGTTCTTTGCAGATTACCTTTTGTTTTCGAGTCCTTTTTTGTTGCTTTTGTTGTGGCGGGGGGAATTGGCTTGTTGTAGCGGGAGTTGTGGCGGGATATGCAGGCGTCAGTCTTATGCGGCAGCCTTTCCGGCGGGTGGCGAAAGGCTTTCCGGTTCCGGCTTTTATCCCTTTCCGGGCTTTCGAGACGAGGGTGTTGTTCCGGCGATATGGCGGACTGCTTGTCGTTTTGTACCTCGGCGCTTTTGTGGGGTTGTTTCTTCCTTACGCCTCTTTTGCGTTTCTTTGGTTTTGCGTTGTTTTTGTAGCCGAAGGATTTAAAGATTGCGAATCGATCGCTTTACTGAATGCCAGTGAAATGGGGTTTAAAGGTTTCTTTATTATAAAATAAGGCTTAACGCCGGGCTTTACTCTCTGGCCGCTGTGCCGGTGTGCCTGATATATACGCTGATACGTCCGGGCGATTGGTGGCTGGCGTGGGGGTTCTTTGTGTTGGCCGTTTTGAATATCATCCTGTTCATCGTGTCCAAGTATGCTTTGTACGAGCCGGGTAAGAAAATCGTAAGCGGGCTGGTGTCGACAGGCTTTTCGCTTATGGGGATATTAATTCCTTTCCTGGCGCCCCTCACGCTGTTCCTGCTTATACGCTATTATCTGATGGCCCGTAGAAACCTTACGCCCTATCTATATGCTTACAATTGAGAATCTGACAGTATGTTATAAAAAACAGGAGCCCGTACTGAAAGGCCTCAACCTTTCGATGGAAACGGGTAAAGTGCACGGTTTTGCCGGCCTGAATGGCGCCGGGAAGACAACGCTTCTGAGCGCCATCTACGGATTTATCGCCCCCACGGCCGGACAAATCGCCTACAATAACCAACCGCTTAAAAGGAGAGACATCGCCTATCTGGAAGCTGAAAATTACTTCTACCCCTATATGACCGGAGGCGAATACCTGTCTCTTTTCCCGGAAGGAAAGGCCGTATTTGATATAGAACGCTGGCAACAACTATTCGCCCTGCCGCCCGACGAAATCACCGAAAACTATTCCACCGGCATGCGCAAAAAACTGGCTTTACTCGCCGTATTAAAACAAGACAAGCCCATCCTCATCTTAGACGAGCCTTTCAATGGCTTAGACCTGGAGAGCAGTTTCCTGCTGACAACCATTCTGGAACAGCTACAAAGCAAAGGAACAACCCTGATCATCACCTCCCACATTTACGAATCACTGACAGGCTGCTGTAACCACATCCACTACCTGAGCGACGGCATAATCAAACACTCCTACCCCAAAGAAGCCTTCCACACCCTGAAAGAGCAACTCCAAAACGCCATAGAACAGCAAGCCGGCCAATTAATCAGCCAACTTCTTTGACGAAGAGAAGAAAAGAGAAGAAATAATCTCTTTCTTCGTCTTATTTATCATTTACCAGACATAAAGTTATAAATAAGCTTCTTTTAGCTCTTTTTTATACCCTTCTCTCCCCTTTCAGCAGGCATTTACAAGCCTGCTGAAAGGGGAAACATCCCTGCTTTATACTTCTCGGCGCAGATAAAAAATATCCAGGGCAACCGCACAATATCAAATATTAAGTGTAACTTTGCAGATTAGCTAATTGCAGGCAAACTCTATGCGTAGAAAAAAGATATACTTGTTGTCTCTGATCATTTGTGTGATTGCATCGGGATGCAGAACGACTTCCCTTACGCTACTGAATAAAACGGGCGGGATACCCAAGCGTGAATTTCGCGGCGCCTGGATACAAACGGTTTATCAAAGTGAATACAAGGATATGCCTCCTGCACAAATGAAAAAAGATTTTATCCGTAAACTCGATTACCTTCATGCCTGTGGGATAAATGCGGTTGTATTTCAGGTTCGCCCTGAAGCGGATGCTTTTTACAAGTCGGAATTAGAGCCTTGGAGCCGTTTTTATACAGGCAAGCAGGGAGTGGCTCCCGAAGGAGAGTTCGACCTGATGCAGTTCCTGATAGATGAATGTCATAAGCGTACGATGGAGTTTCACGCCTGGTTGAACCCGTATAGGGCCGGCGCCTCGGAAAACATAGCGTTTGCCGCTTCCCATATTATCAACCAATATCCCGGGCGCTTTGTCAGGTATAATAAGTTAATCCTTTTTGATCCCGGGCAGCCCCAGAACCGCCGATTTATATGCAGTGTGGTAAAAGACATCGTAAGCCGGTATGATGTAGACGCCATCCATATGGACGATTATTTTTATCCCTATCCTGCACCCGGAGTACCTTTTCCCGACGACAGAAGTTTCGAACGCTATGGCATACCACAGGGATATACGGAAGCTACGCGCGACGATTGGCGACGGGAGAATGTAAACAAATTGATAGAAGAGCTAAAGGACGTTATCCATGAAACAAAACCCTGGGTACGGTTCGGCGTCAGCCCGTTCGGCATATACCGTAACAGGAAGAATACCCCGGACGGTTCCGGCAGTGAAACAAACGGTTTACAGAATTACGACGATTTATATGCGGATGTACTCCACTGGGTGGAGCAGGGCTGGGTAGATTACAATATCCCCCAACTGTATTGGGAAACCGGGCACGCAACGGCCGATTACGCCACCCTGCTGAAATGGTGGGATGAGAATACTAAAAACGGGCATCTGTATATCGGGCAGGATGTAGCCCGTACTATGAAAGCAGGCCAGTTAGAAGAGAAAATGGATGATGCAAGGGCCTTGCCGAATATAAAAGGCAACTGTTTCTGGCCGGCCAATGAAATCTTATGGAATAATGGGGGAGTGGGTGATAGCCTCAAACGGCGTTTTCATCGTTATCCCGCTTTAATCCCTGCTTATACGGGCATGCACGATGGTCTCCCAGCGAATGTATCGAAGTTGAAAGCCGAAAAGCAACCCAACGGATTATCCTTGCAATGGCATGTAGAGCAAAAGCCCGGCGCCCCCCCGGCGGTGAACTATTTTGTGGTATATTGTTTTGCGAAAGGAGAGAAAATAGATTTGAACAACCCTGCCCATATCTTGAAAATCACGAAAGAAACGTCTTGTTTCCTTCCCTGTTACAATAAAAAGGAAGGCTCCTTCCGTTTGGTTGTAACGGCTGTAGACCGCTATCACAACGAAAGCAAAGGCAAACGGATTAAATTGAAACTATGACCTTATGTTTGAAGAAAGATGCAATAAATATACCGATTGTGCCGGCTGTGAGCAATTCAGGAAGGATGTCTTCAAATATAGAAACTATCCCAGAGGCATGTTTATCCCAAAGGAAAGATGCTCGCAGAATATCATGTATTTCATCTTAAAAGGCGAACTATGGGTAAACAGCAGCGAACATCCCGACACAATATTGAGGGAAGGTCACTTTATCCTCCAACCGGTTGGTTCGTCTGTCGAATTCAGGATCCATACGCCGGTGGAATGTATCCTTTATTTGTTTGATCGGCTGCAAAATGTTTGTGATACCCGTTTCCAGAGCGGTCTTTCTTTCGTAGAAGGAAGCGTACCGTCTTCTTCTGTAATGAATACCTGCGCTCCTCTTCATTATTTCCTCGAAGGGCTGAAGATGATACTGTTGGATGATATGCTTTGTACCGGTTTGATGCAATCCAAGCAAACGGAGTTGTTTTACCTGCTGAATTGTTATTATACCCTTAAAGAGTTGTCAGGTTTTTATTCGCCGATATACAACCATAACAGAAGTTTTCACTATTTTGTAATGAATAATTACCAGCAGGTAAAAGACGTAGAAGAATTCGCCCGCTTAGGAGGCTATTCCGTCCCTACATTCCGGAGAATGTTTAAAGAAACATTCGATGAACCGGCCTATCAATGGATGCTGAAACAGAAAAAGCAGGATATTCTGAACGACATAACAACTACCGATATGCCGATTACGGAGATCAGTATAAAATACGGATTCGAATCGTTAGCCAACTTCTCACACTTCTGTCGTTTCAACTTTGGAAAATCACCCCGCGCTTTACGTTCAGAGTAAATAATTGCTGTTGTATGCCACCCTCGATGAGGAACGGGTGTTTTTTTGCTGATTTTGCTTCTGTTGCTGTTGTTGCAGGTATTGCTGCACTTTATCTACGGATTGTGATTGTGAAGCAAGAGTAGAAGCAGGCATTGTATTCCGGCTCTGCTGCTGTTGCACCGTGCCGTTAGATTGTTGCGATTGTGCCTTTCTTCCGGTTTCTTGGAACGTATTTTGTTGTTGCGAAGGATATTCGCCTTGCCTGTATTTTAATGGAGCCTGAATATCCGGCTGATTTTGCCTCTGCTGCTTCTGTTGCAGGTATTGCTGCACTTTATCCATTGGACGTGCGGATGATGAAGCGGGAGCCGCAGATACTGCATTCCGGCTCTGTTGCTGCACAGCTCCGGCAGGTTGTTGTGCAGCCGTTCTCCTTGCGGTTCTTGAATTGTTAATGCGTATAGACTTTTCGAGTACATCGGTAAATGAATCGATCACGTTGTTATTATAATCCAGTACTTTCCCTATCAGTACAAGCTGGCTTCTATTCATCCATGATTTATACGGGACATCCTTTTTATAGGCTAAAAACTGAATCAGGTCCTGATCGTTTTTAAGAACTGCATAAGCATCTCCTTTCGCAGTGTCCAAACCATAAAGATTTACCGCACGTTCATACATTTTCCGTTTGTTGGAACCGTTTACAATTACCGGCGGGAAGTATAATATTTCGTTTCCTTTCGTTAAAGCCAGCGTTAAAGACAAACTTTCATGTTTACCGATATGCATATAGTTTATCTTAATATCCATATCCATATTGATGTTGAGGTTTTTTATGTTTGCTGAATTCAACTTGATACTTACCGTTCCGGTTGCTTCATTTGCCTGGAGATTAGTCGGAAGCATAGAAAACAATATGCTTATAATTATGCCGGCTATAACTTTCATAATTTTATTTCTTTTATTTGTTTAGTTTATAATATATACTACACTAACGCCCAGTTTCGTAGGGCCGAAATAACTTTTTTTGAAGTGTCCTTCATATAGGTCTTCTCTAATATACGTTTTGTCATAGTCAAAGCTCAGGTAACCTATTCCTGCCGAAAATTCAATATTGAACCGCGGAGTTATATATAATGAATATCCGTAAGAAACGCCTCCTCCGTAAGCTAACCCTTTATAATGGTTTCTCCGGCTGAAATTGACGAAAGGAACCTCCAACCGGGAGACGTCATAATTAAGATACATCCCGTGTACGCCGAAGAAATGGCCGTTAAACCCTTCGAGCAGCCAATAACGCCCTTCCGGTTGAATCATCCAGTGCTTCCATACCCTGTCTCCTAATTCCCAACCAATAAAATTTCCCGACAAATCTACAGAGATTTGTTTATCAATAATAAACTCTCCTCCCACATTAAGAATGGCTGCTGCATCATAAACAATATTACTTTTCACAGCTACCCGCTGCGCATGTACAGCAATAGACACGCAAAATCCAACCAGAAGACCCAACCATATTTTGTTCATAATATGTTAAGTTATCAACATCATTAATTAAAATGCAAATATAAAGAAAAAGTTCATTACGTTGCGAAATGACAGGAAAAAATATACGTTATCATCGAGTTTTATATAGAAATATCGGAAAAGTAGTATATTTGTGGATGAATTTAATGGATATGAAACTAAAATATATACTATTGCCTGCTCTCTTTTTAATCGTCTTGAATAGTTGCGTGGATACGGATGATTTGGGAGATAAACGCGCGGTGCGTACGGTGTTTGTTTATATGATAGCAAGTAATTTAGGGGACAATCTCGGGGGAAACATTGCCGACATGATAGCTGTTGCTACGCCGGAGAACTTAAATGGAGGCAATTTGGTCGTTTTTTATTCTAAAAATAAAAAAGAAGCTGAATTATTCGAGATAAAAGAAGGTGCGAACGGAGTGGTTACCCGCCATCATATCCGCGATTACGAGGATAAAAGCGCTATTTCACCACAAGTAATGAAGGAGATTCTTAGTGAAGTTGTCGGCCTTTATCCTGCCGATAGTTATGGCATGATATTATCCAGTCATGGTTCGGCATGGTTGCCTGCCGGTTTCAGGAACATGTTGCGTTCATTCGGAGAAGAGGATAAAAAATATATGGAGATAGATGAATTAGCAAGCGCTTTGCCCGACCATTTCTTCGATTTTTTACTTTTTGACGCTTGTAGCATGGGTTCGATCGAATGTGTATATGAATTAAGGAATAAGGCCGATTACATTATTTCATCGCCATCCGAGATTATGGATGTTGGGTTCCCTTACCAAAAAATACTACCCATTTTGTTCCGGCAGACGCCCCTGATGAATCAAATCGCTGATGAATTTCACGATTTTTATTCAAACTACAAATATCCTTATGGTAATATATCCGTTGTGAGATCCGATGAATTGGAAGCATTAGCGGGAGTAACCCGCACGATTATTTCTGCGGCGGGAGGAGAAGAGGCAACATCCGACTTTCCGTCTTTGTTTCCCGATCTTCAGATACTAACCTATTATAGCGCGCCAACCAGTCTGTATGATTTTGACGACGTAATCCGGCGGTTGGCTACGGAAGAGCAATACAGCCTTTTCCAGACGTCGTTGGACAACGTTGTTACGGAAAAGCGCACTACGGCAAGTACTTATATCCAGGGATTCGGGGATATACCTGTTGGCGTATACTCCGGTTTATCCGTTTACCCTCTTCAGCAAGAACTTGCCGAATTAAACGACCGATACAGGCAATTGGATTGGTATAAGGCCGTCTACGAATAATTACAGGTATGCATTATCACTGGAATTACCGTACGGAATTATTACTGGGGAATGAGAAGATGGAACGTCTTTCGCTGTCTCACGTATTAGTTGTTGGATTAGGAGGGGTAGGCGCCTATGCCGCCGAACAGGTATGCCGGGCCGGTGTAGGGAAAATGACGATTGTAGACGCCGATAGTGTGAATGATACGAATATAAACCGCCAATTACCCGCATTACATTCTACGTTAGGACAATCCAAAGCGGATGTTATGGGTAAACGCCTGCTGGATATCAACCCGGAATTGGATTTAACAATCATCTGTGAATTTTTACGGGACGAACGGACAGAAGAGATACTGTCGTCTACCCGTTTTGATTTCATCATTGATGCGATCGACACGCTTAGTCCGAAAGTATTTTTACTTTATCATGCCTTCCATCTTCGGATACCTGTCGTTTCGTCTATGGGAGCCGGTGCTAAGACAGACCCTTCCTTAGTCAGAATCGCAGATATTTCAAAGACGATGAATTGCGGTTTGGCGAGAGCTGTACGGAAACGACTGAAAAGTAAAGGAATATATAAAGGAATACCGGTTGTATTCTCTACAGAGACAGCCAATCGTGATGCAATCATTGAAATAGAAGGAGAAGCATGTAAACGGACAACAGCCGGAACGGTCTCTTATATGCCTGCTCTGTTCGGATGTTTTTTGGCGTCGTATGTTATACGTAATCTTTAAATGAAATGATAAAAACAAAAGGAGTTACGAAAAGCTTTGGTTCTTTACAGGTTTTAAAAGGAATAGACCTTGTTGTTAATAAAAGCGAAATAGTAGCTGTTGTAGGGCCAAGCGGCGCCGGAAAAACAACATTACTGCAAATTATCGGCACATTAGACACGCCGGATAGCGGCGAACTGGAAATAAACGGAACAAAAACCGGCCAATTGAAAGACAAGGAACTTGCCGCCTTCCGCAATAATAATATCGGGTTCGTTTTTCAATTTCATCAATTACTCCCTGAGTTTACAGCCCTGGAAAATGTAATGATTCCCGCCCTGATAGGAAGAGAAAAATCACAAACAGCCGAAAGAAAGGCAAAAGATATGCTGGATTTCCTGGGATTGCGGGACAGGATAAGTCACAAACCTTCCGAACTGTCAGGCGGCGAAAAGCAACGGGTAGCCGTAGCGCGCGCTTTGATCAATAACCCTGTCGTCATTTTAGCAGACGAACCTTCCGGTAGCTTAGATACAAAAAACAAAGAAGAACTTCACGCTTTATTTTTCGAACTTCGCGACAAGATGAAGCAAACATTTATCATCGTAACGCACGACGAACAATTAGCCAAACATACCGACCGTATCATCCACATTAAAGATGGATTTGTGATCGGATAAAATAATAACGATGAATTGGCGTAATTTACTATATTTCTCTAAAGGAGAAAGGCAGGCATTAGCTTTCCTTCTCATCCTGATTGCTGCCGCTTTACTTATTTTGATTGTCTATGATAAGAAAGAAACCGGCGACGTTATTGTAGAAAACCAATACATTGTGAATCCCTCAAACGCTCCTGTTAAGAAAGAAGCCGATTCTACTTCTCACAAAACAATAACGAAAGAAGCCGGAATGCCTGTTCCCAAACCATCGCCTGTTACAAATAATAAGGCAAAGCAATTGGGAAAAAGGAGAAACCCTTTTTATGCAAAGGCTGAAAAATATACTGCCGGTACCTTTGTGGAACTAAACACGGCAGATACCCTTGTATTAAAAAAAGTACCGGGCATCGGAAGCGCCTTTGCCCGGCGTATCGTAAAATTCCGCGATTTACTGGGCGGATTTTATACGGTTTCGCAATTACAGGAAGTGTATGGGATGGACGAAGAACGTTACCAGGCTCTCCGAAACTGGTTTCATGTCGATACATTATATATTGCCAAACTATCCGTAAACCGGCTGCCGTATGATGTATTGATTAAGCATCCTTACCTGAATTACGCGCAAACCCGGTCTATTTGCCGGTTACGCCAGCAGAAAGGAAGGCTTTCGGGATGGGAAAATCTGCAATTGTTAGACGAATTTTCCGCTACGGACATCGAACGATTGAGAGCATACCTTTCGTTTGGCAACTGATTATTTCCCGGTATTCATCACACCCGAATCGTCGTCCGTATTATTCAGCCTTTTTTGTCCGGTATTGAACGTACGGCCAAAGGAGAAATTCCATGTTAAACGGATAAAGGGCATTCGCGAGCTTTCTTCTATATAGTTGCTTCTGTAATAAGAAGCATACTGCGACCAGTTTTCCCATTCCTCTTTATAATTGTCGGCAAAAGGATTAATCAGACCGAACGTAACCGATATGTTTTTGTGCTTGTAGCTAATCATGGCATAGTGCAGGTTTTCGCCTCCGTCCATGGTCTCGCCATAAAACCAATTCCAATTGGTCATCCATCCGCCTCCGAGCGTAAAATGTTTATAGGTGGCCGAAATATCGCCGTTCATAAACCAGTTGGTATAGGTATGATGATAGGTATTCCCGTTACTGATGTAATGATTGACGCCTCCTGTTACCGCTACTTGCAAAATGTCTTTAACCGGGCCTGCACGAAGCATCAAACGGCTTGCCGCCCTCCGCCAGTCTTTCTGGTTATCCCATGTTTGAACGATTCGGTTGTCTGCCAGCCGTTTTTCATCCATAATGGCTTTGGGGTGATATTCGTACGTACCCCATACGTTACCATAAAAAACGCCCTTCTGTATTTCGCAGGTCAGCTCGGTACGATAGCGCAAATAGGGTTTCAAATCCGGGTTTCCACGCTGGATTTGCAGCGAATCAATCGTTTGTTCCACATCACTCAGGTTGGACAAAGAAGGAGATGAATTGCTGATATCCGCCTTCCAACGGACGAAGGAACGTCCCGGCAACGTATATTGCAATACGAAGCGTGGATTGAAGGTATAATATTGATACCCTTTCCCGTCTCCTTCCTGATCCAGATACGAACGGGCTACTCCTACGCCCAGCGTATAATCAAGTTTTTCTACCTTTCCTTTGAACTCGAAATACGCAAAGGTTTCCGCCTGGCTCATTTCAGCAGTATAATTGATGCCGTTTTTATAGTTATTATCCGAGAATGCCTGCGTATGGCGAATACCTGCGCCAAGGCGGTTCACACCGAATGTCTTTTCGTAAATACCTTCTCCTATGAATGAATATTTTTTGCCGGTAACCAAGTTGTTGATGTTGGTTAACACAATTCCTTCGCGGCTTTCCTGATACAGCCGGGCATTGTCGGTATAATTATAAGTGCCGACGGCATTCAGCACGAGGGTTTGGCCGTTTTTCAGATTATGCTGATAATACAGGTCGAGCGCCGGGCGCCGGGTTTTGTTAGACGAGCGGTCAACCATGTAGACAACATCCGCCGGATTATTCTTATTGTACAACGAACCTTTGTAGTCGAAATGCGGCGTGTTGTTTTCATAATAACGGGCGGTGGCGCTAAACATTTTCTGTTCATCCTGATAGCTGTATGTACTGTTCAGCCATTGCCAGTACATTTCTCCATGTCCCCGTTCGCCTACTTCCTTACGGATCAATGATGATCCGTCGGCAATGGCGAATACTTCTTCGTTATCCCGCCACATTCTGTAGAAGTCGCGGTGGCTGATGCCGTAGTTAACGCCAAATTCGGATTTTTTATGATTCACTTTCGCATTCAGGTTGTTGTTTCCCCAGGCAACGACGGGACTGTTTTCGAGGTTAAAGCCAATACTCCCTCCGGTTTCCGGGCGGCGTACAATATAATCGAGCACTACTTCCGCATTGCCATAACGCAAACCCGGATTATCATGGAACTCAAGGCGTATAATTTCTGCCGGTTGCAAGGCAATAATATCCTGCACTTCTACCTTCACGCCGTTGATACGATATTGCAATTCTCCGCCGCCGGGTAATGACACTTCGTTGAAAAGGGGATTTACCTGTAATTTGGGAAGCATCAATTGATGTAAAAGGTCTACTCCGTTTGTCGAAGCGCTTACCTGGCGTTCGGAAGGATAAATGATTTTTTTGTCAATCCGGCTGCTCAGGTTAGAAGCGCTTACCGTTATATTATCTAACGAGACAGCTTCGTCTTCCAATAAAACAGCCTCCAATGTTATATCTTTATCCAGCGTCTTTAACGGGATATGCCGGTTTTTATATCCTACACCGGAAACGGCCAACAGGTAATCGCCCGCTGACACGTTGTTCATAACAAACCGGCCTTCCGTATCAGACATAACGCCCATCACGAATACAGAATCCGGGCGCTGAAGAATGATATGGGCAAATTCCAGCGGTTCTTGCTTTTTCGCATCCTTTACAACGCCTCTAATCCGTACATTTTGAGCAAAAGCGTTTTGTATTATACTGCCAAACAGTATAACAATAATCAAACATTGTCTCATACACCTTGTTATTTATTGATAAGTCTTGTTATTTATTTATCCGTTTCGCAGGGCGGCCTTCTCCTGCCTGTTACTTATAAGACGCGCGAAAGCCCCAAAAGGTTACATCGAAAAGCCTGTTAAAGGACTTAATTCTTAAAAAAAATCGAATTAATCGTTTTTTTTGTTGTTATTCCAGTCTAATTACTATTTTTGTGGAAAACATATTTGAGTAATTTATTGTTATATGTATATGAACGATTGGAATAGATCAAAACTTTATTATATTAATTGTTGGTAAAATCCGTATATTTATGAAAAAGATTGAAGGTTTTTATTTACCCGGAATGGCTCAACAGCAAGCATACTCGTTTTTTCAGAGGGTTTATCTCCTGATGGAAAAGATACATGATGCTAAACTTCAGCCCAGACTCCAGGCCTTTTCAGATGCGTTTATGACATTTGATACGGCGCTGAAATCCATACCGGATAATCATTTAGCTGAGAAAATTTCTTCCGAAAACAATAATCGCGACAAAGCCTTTGAAGCTATTTGCGAAGAAGCGGATTTGCTACTGGCCGAAAACAATACTTTCGGACTGGAGCTAAAGAACATTTTATCTTCTTACGATGACCTGCCCCTAAAGACAGATGAAGAAAAGATCAGCGTGTTCAATGACCTTATTGCCGAACTGGAAAGTCAGCTTACGGAAGGTTCGATTGATAATGTACAACTGCTTAGTCATGTAACCCGGCTCAAACGTTCTAACTGGGCTTACAAGCAGTATTTGGAAGCATACAAAATTGAATTGACGGGGAAATATCTCACTTACGCAACATTGCGGACAAGAAAAGAGGCGGAAGTAGCATACAAAGATGTGGTGGAATTTATTAACGCAATGCTTATTTATAATGGAGATGCAGAATACGCTGATATTATAGACCAGATCAATCAGGAAATACATAAAAACCGGAAGGTAGTGCAAGAGGCCAAGCAGACAATATTATATGTTTAACCCTTATTCGTAAATTAAGGAAGACAACTTATCAGGGAGAAATACTTCATTCGCGACTTCCATGATGTCTGTTGCTGATACTTTTTCTATTTTTCCGAAAATTTCAGGTAACGTGTCGTAATGATTATAATGCAGGAAGCTTTTTCCTAATCCGAGGAAAAGGCTTTCTTTATGGTCGCTCGATATACCCAGTTGCCCGGTAAGTTGCTTCTTAGCTGTTGCCAACTGTGAAGAAGTAAGGCGCTCTCCCCCTGTTTTTTTAAGTTCTTTATGAATCAGCCCAATCACTTTCTCCATATTTTTAGGATCGGTTCCACAATAAATAGCTGTGAAACCCGTATCTACGTAGGTAGTCGTACTCGATTCTACATTGTAGGCTAATCCGTGTTTCTCGCGCAAAACTAAGTTTAGCCGGCAGTTCATGCCCGGCCCACCCAGTAAATTATTCAACAAAAACAATGGGATTCGTTTACTGTCGTACATACTATACGAACGGCCCCCTATCAATATATGCGCCTGATGCGTATCTTTTTTGATACGTTTATGCCGGGGAAACGTAAGAAGCGGCGCTTTACGTTCGTTTACGGAAACCGGCAGGTCGATACATCCCAGCCATTTATCAGCCAGACGGATGATTTTCGGCGGATTCGTTCGTCCCATAGAAAAAAACACCATATTGGAAGGCGCATAATGCCGTTTGATAAAAGACTTGCCGGATTCGGATGTAAACCGGCTAAGCGATTCTTCATCTCCCAATATGTTATGCCCTAAAGCATGCCCGTTAAAAAGTAAATTCTCAAATTCGTCGAATATGAGTTCGGAAGGGTTGTCTTTGTATGAGTTAATCTCATCCAATATAACATCCACCTCTTTTTCAATTTCCTGCCGGGGGAATTGTGAATAAAAAACAAGGTCGGCCAACAGTTCAAAAGCGCGTTCGTAGTGTTCCTCCATAAAAACGGAATAAACGAAAGTATCTTCTTTGGTTGTATAAGCATTCAACTCACCTCCTACATTCTCCATACGGTTCAGTATGTGCCGGGCTTTCCGTTTGATGGTCCCTTTAAATAACATATGTTCCACAAAATGTGCCAATCCGAACTTATCCTGTTCCTCATCGCGGGCGCCGGCATTAATAGCGAACCCACAATAAGAAACCGGTGAATCGGAAGGCAGGTGTATTATTCTCAAGCCGTTAGATAACGTATGGGTGAAATATTGCATCTGTTCAGGTACTTAATTGAAGCTGCAAAAGTATAATTAATATTCCATAATCAATAAAATTATACCCATTTCATTTTTTTTTGTTAGCTGAATCTGTAAAATCATCCTATTCCTGCTTTTGCTCCTGTCCCTTTTATCTCCTCCCTGTTTCGCTTATTTGTAACTCCAGCCAGGATAGCTACTGAAAACACACTGCCACCAAGCATATCGGCTAATTTTTCATTTTATTTTAGTATCCAATAATAATATTCATTTTAATTTTACGCGCACAATATAATAAACACTGCTAAATCGTAAATTATGAAAACGAAGACATTAATTCTATTAAGCGCATTTCTGCTGTATCCCTTTTCCGTATTTGCACAATGGGGAGTGAAAGGAGGGGTTGATTTTTCCACGATTTTTTATTCCCCCTCAGTTTCATTGGAAAAGTATGAAACAGGATTTAATATCGGGGCCATATACGATATTAAGTTATCAAAAAAAATGTATTTCCAACCAGGATTATTGTTTGTTACTAATGGGGTTGTTTATAAACCAACGTTGGCTATGGAAAAAGGAGAAACACATATGTATGCCATAGAAGCGCCTTTGATTATGTCATTTCGCCCACGCATAGGGAATAAGGTGAAACTAATTACCGATTTTGGCCTTTATACAAGGTATGGCTTGTTCGGCAAGGCGAGATTTGATTTTATAAGCGGTAATTCATATGTTGACGACTCATTTGATGATTACAGGCGGTTTGATATGGGGCTGAACTTGGGAATTGGAGTATCATACCTTAATTATGCTTTAGTGGGGACATGCCAATTAGGTTTTACGGATGCGGAAAAGGGCCCGATTGGCCCTAAACATCAAAAAAACAGGATATCCCTAATTTATTATTTCTAATCAACTTTTCCATTTTGCTATCAAAGATGCTATACGACATAACGAAGAAGACGTCGACGTTTCAACAAGAAGTTTAAGCGTCGACGGCCCGAAAAATGATCTAAGCAACCTTCCGGCATTGCCTGCGAATCAGTCTTTGGCAGAATCTGCCGATTATAAAGAACGTATGAGGGATTATGTTCCTAATGAGGCATTGGCCAGGCTTCTTAACAAAACTTGAGTCCGGATTCGTGACTCCAGCTCCGGTAGAAGCTAATGATAATGATATCAATGATGGTTTGTTAAGAAATTATGGTTCGGAGCCGGACATAGCTTCTTTTCCGACTTTCAAAAACACAAAAGGAAACATTTGGGGATATATTATTCAAAATATAATAGGCTACAGCAAAGCGCATACTCAATATTATAACCATACCGACAAAAGGCGTGTCAGAGGAGAGTTTTATGAGAATAATCATGTTTTTTATGCAGAACTTGGCGTAAAAGGCTGGACAGATAAAAAAAATTGGATCGGTTGGTCTAAAACTGAAGCCGACGAACTTCGTATTGGTTGGACAAATGTAGTTCTATGCGTAGAGTTAACATCTGCAATGAAGAAGCATATGCAAGACATCAAGAAACTCCAACAAAACCCAATGCATACAAGACCCGAATATCAGCAAATACCAGGTTCTACTTATACGATAAATACAACAACCCTTGTTATACCGGGATTGAAGGAATCGGAACTTAAAAAGTATATAAATAAAGGCGCTAAAGAGCTATACGACTTCCTTGCGTCTATCGGAGTGAAGCAAAGCCAATCCGATTATGCAAAAAGCAAGGCATTAGTCATATCTTCCGATAACTATCTCTTTTATATAATAAAAGACGACCATATTAAGAGATATTCTTGCGATTATTATTGTCGGGTTTTTGCATCACAAGCTAAAGGGGGGATAACTGTCAATCAAAATTCATTTAGTGGAAGTTGGCCTGAAGTCGTAGTGAAGTTGGCTATTTCTATATTTAATACGTCTAAAGATATGAATTATCCCACATTATATGGTGGAAGGACTTATGCCGCTGCGAGGTTTAGTAACGAATGGCAAGGAATGAATATGTATAAGGAGGCCAAATAACTTATATGGTTTCAGATTACGAAAACCGCCGTAGTGAAAACAATATATAAGATTATTGTAAATCGTAAAATATAACCAATGTTTTCCACATGGAAAAGCATACTTTATACATTTTCTCATGTGGAAAACTTTGGTTTTGCTAAAAGACGTTGCATTGTGAAAAGATTAAAACCAATGCTTCTGTCATTTTGCTATTTTATCATTCTGTCATTTTACCCCTCCACTGTTTCGCTTATTTGTGCTCCAATCCGGGACAACCCCCAAAAACACACTGCATTTGGCGCTTGCCTTTTGATAAAATAACACGAAAAGAAAGGAAGCGCCGACTTATGTTCACCAATTAATCCTATAGCGAAGTAAAATAAAACAAAAAGCAACTGTTTGCTATCTGTTTGCTCAGTAAAAACAACGGGTAAAAATAGTTGTTTCAGCGCCGTTCCGGGCCTTCGAAAGCCACTTTTCCGGGCGCTTCCGGACCTTCCGATTTTTCATTGCGACGTCTTCAACAAGTCACGGTGATGCTTTTGCAAAGAGATCGTAATGCTTTTACAAAGACATCGTAATCATTTCCTCAAGAGTCCGTCATGTTTTCCCGGAACCCTCCCGCAAAACAGTCGATACCGGCTCATTTGATTACGAAAACAACCGGAATCGTCTTCCAATTTCCCCTTTTCCTCCAAAGTACCCGTTACCTGAAAACGCAAATTCCTTGAAATTTGTCAGCCAATAAGCCTTAATGGTAGCATATTGTAAAACGGCCCGGTTTCCCTCCCCCTCCCTGACTTCTATGAAAATTCTGTTCCGAATGCCTCAAAAAAGAGTTCACGCTGTTTTTATTGTCCATAGATTAATTAATTTTTTA
>JAISXD010000051.1 GCA_031270665.1 Tannerellaceae bacterium
AAGGCGTTGGCGGTATGGCCGGAAGGAAATGAATAAGGAGCGCCGTCGGGGCGGGTTTGGTTAATGCCTTTTTTCAAGCCTTGCACCATGCCCGCATTTAAACTTTCCGCCAATGCAACAAGGAAGAACTGGTCAATAGCGTTATGTTTTTCCCTGCCCATCAAATCGCAAACAAACACCCATCCCAGCATGCCCCATTCCAGGTAATCGTCTATCGAGACGTACCGGATAGAATCTTTGCGTGTGTACAGGTGATAATCGCCCCAACCGTCTATGGCTGTGCCCACAATTCCGGTTGTAATCAGCGCCGCCGGCAGTATCAGTTGGGTTGGTTTGAACCTGTAAGGTATCACAGGCATCTTCTCTGCCGGCGTAACGGACGGAGCCGAATCTTCTGCCGGGGGAGATATGTTGATCGTTTCTGCCTGTGCCGCCGGTATGCTTAGTAAAAGTATACCCAGGAATAGCACGAAGGTCGCTTGCTTATTATTTTTCATGTTTTCAGGAGCTGATTGCCCGGCAAAAGTAGCAATATATTTCCAATCCGTGCGACAGGCTTCTTTCTATCCCGCGTTTTATTTCCTTTGCAACGTCCGCATTTACAGTACCGGCCGGCTCAACTTCCGGACCGCTTTCTTTTTAAGTTTAACATAATCATTATAACTTGAAATTATATCCCCAATGGATATAAAACGCGCTGTTTTTTACATTTCCGGATTGAGGATATAGGGATATGGAGTGAGAGGTTTGATACATATCTCCTATTCCAATAGCATAGTTTACGCCTATATTTATTTTTGAAATATCCAGCGACATACCTATAATATATCCGTAATCAAAATGACTTACAGGCTTATATGCAAAATCTGATAAATTTTGCACAGATATTACGTTACTTCGAAAAAAATCCAAACTGAAATTTTCTCCACTCCCTTCTATCCTAAGAGTTCCCGAGCTTTCATATCCCCAAGCAATATAGGTACCTGTATTCAGTTCAAGTTTTATGTTTCTTTCAATTGGAATCATATATGTCAACGATAAAGGTACCTCTATATACGACAACGAAATTTGTGATGATAAATTTAACAGATGTGTATCATCAAGGGTATAACCCGGAACTTCTACCATTCCTCTCGATATTGCCACACCTTTTTTTATTTTATAAATCCCGGACTTAAGCCCCCAACAAGAAAACATATACCGGGCCGATACGCCTGCCATATATCCGACGCCCGGCTCTGTTTCATACTCATTTTTAAAATTTGACACAACCAATCCCGCATTGGGGCCAACGTAAAATTGAGCAAAACCATTGGTGGATATGGCAGTCAATACTAAAAATAAGGATAATCGGATAACAGTCTTCTTTTTCATACGCTTTCATTACATTTTAAGTTTAAGTTAAAAAAAAACAACGCAAATATATGTTTTTAATAAGCTGCGCATCATAAAGAAAGTGTATTTAACTTTAATTGATGTTTGATGTCGCCTCAGGGTAACAATTCAGCCATTCTTTTTCAGGCCTCTCATCCCTTCAGTCAGATAGATACAGTCAAACGGAAAATACGGGCAAAGCAAGCAGGCAGATAAACAAAAGGGTAGCCGTCTTTTTCATAAACTATTTTTTTAATTATTTATTAAGGAAAGATACGCATAAAATAATAGTTATCTTTGCAGGGCTTACTAAAATTAATGATTATGAATCATCCGTTGCATATACACAATACGTTGTCGGGGAAGAAAGAACAGTTTATACCCTTACATGAGCCGCATGCGGGCATGTATGTATGCGGTCCTACCGTTTATGGCGACGCCCATTTGGGACATGCCCGCCCGGCTATTACGTTTGATTTGCTATTCCGTTATCTTACCCATTTGGGATATAAGGTACGTTACGTACGTAACATTACAGATGTGGGCCATCTGGAACATGACGCCGACGAGGGAGAAGATAAAATAGCCAAGAAAGCCCGCCTGGAACAGTTGGAGCCGATGGAAGTGGTACAGTATTTCCTGAACCGCTACCACAAATCGATGGACGCATTGAATGTGTTGCCTCCCAGTATAGAACCGCATGCTTCGGGGCATATCATTGAACAAATCGAACTGGTAAAAGAAATAGTAGATAGGGGTTATGCTTACGAAAGCGGAGGCTCTGTCTATTTTGATGTGGAAAAATACAACGAAACGTATCGATACGGCATCCTTTCGGGACGGAACGTGCAAGATATGATGAATACGACGCGCAGCCTGGACGGACAGGAGGAAAAGCGCAATCCGGTAGACTTTGCCCTTTGGAAAAAGGCGCAGCCGGAACATATCATGCGCTGGCCGTCGCCGTGGAGTGACGGATTCCCCGGATGGCATTGCGAATGTACGGCCATGGGGAAGAAGTACCTCGGCAGCCATTTTGATATACATGGCGGGGGGATGGACCTTATCTTTCCCCATCACGAATGTGAGATAGCCCAGGCGGTAGCCTCGCAGGGCGATGATATAGTGCATTACTGGATGCACAACAATATGATTACCGTGGGCGGGCAAAAGATGGGTAAATCGTTAGGCAACTTTATCACGCTGGATGAATTCTTTACCGGTAGCCACGCCATGCTTACGCAAAGCTATTCGCCCATGACGATCCGTTTCTTTATTTTGCAGGCGCATTACCGCAGTACGGTAGACTTTAGTAACGAGGCGCTACAGGCTTCGGAGAAAGGATTATCCCGCTTGATGGACGCTTATCATCATTTAATGAAACTCCAGCCCTCGCCCGCTTCGCCGATAGCTGTAAAGGAGATACGGAGTAAATGCTACGAGGCGATGAACGATGACTTAAATTCGCCCGTCGTTATATCTCATTTATTTGACGCCTCCCGGATAATCAATACAGTGAAAGACGGCAACGGGGCGATGACCGCCGAAGATATACAGGAACTGAAAGACGTATTCCGGCTTTTCCTGTTCGATCTGTTAGGCATGAAAGACGAAGCTTCGGCAGGCGGAGGCGATTATGAAGCTTTCGGCAAGGCAGTGGATTTACTTCTCACCATCCGCCGGCAGGCCAAAGAGCATAAAGACTGGGCTACTTCGGATAAAATACGAAACGAACTGGCAGCGATCGGTTTCGAAATAAAAGATACCAAAGACGGAACGGAGTGGAAACTAAATGAGAGATAGACAACACACGCTATGAGCACCCTGCAGGAGTTTTTGAAAGGAGATAAATTCGCGCTGTTGGCAGGCGTTGAATTGCTGGACGCCGGTAATGGATACGCAAAGGCCCGTATGGAGATTAAACCGGAGCATCTTAACGGGGGAGGCGTTTGCCAGGGAGGCGCTATCTTTACGTTGGCCGACCTTGCTTTTGCGGCGGCGACGAATAGCCATGCCCGGCTTACCTTTTCCATACATTCGGGCATCAACTTCTTCCGGTCCGAAAGAAAAGGAGTCCTGTATGCGGAAGCAAAAGAAGTATTCAGCCACAAACGCTTATCCAATTGCGAAGTAAATATTACGAACGAAGCCGGCGAACTGATAGCCACCTTTACCGGCACCGGCTACCGCAAGGATACGGAATTGCCTTTTGCAGCGTTGGAATAATAACGCCCCTCATTGGGACATCTCTATCCGGCATGTTAGGGGGTAGCGGAGGTTTTGAGCCGATTTATAATGCGTTTCCATAGCGCCTATCTTTAGTTTGGCGCGTATTTTTACGGGGATGTGGTTGTCGTCGTCGCCTATCCATATTTTCATGGCTTCTTTACTTTCGGTGAAAGCATCATCATAAATGTCAACAATAAAGAGGCGGGTACGGAACTTTACCTTGTCGCGTTCCACGATTCGCTGTCCTTCATACCGGTAACTTACGTTAATCAGGCTTTTCCCCATACCCACCTGGAGTGAATAGTTATGGCCGGCGCTGAGGTTTTCCCAATTGAACGTGCGTGCGTACATAAGCGAACCCAGTAAATCCAAAACACATGCCCCGCCTGTAAGTACCGTGTCGGCTTTTACCCTGTTGCGGTTCTTCCGTATGGCATGGATATGGGTTTCGTTGTTTTTGTATGAATAGGTTAGGTCGTCCATTTCATAATAACCGCCTTCAAGCGTACGCTTTCCGCTATATAACAGGCGGGGCTTCTCTTTTGTCAGATAGTTCTGTATCGTATCGCGTATACTGAAGAACGTATTAACCATACCCGACGAATTGATCAATGCACAGGTGTTCCATGCCGGCGCGCCCTGGTATACCGTTTCTTTTACGGCCAGCAGAGCGGTTCCGGCTTTCGGCGTCATTAGGCCCCATTTAAAGTAGAGGTCGTAGGTTATGTTTTCACCGTCTGCAAAAACGGTTGCATTGTCGAAACACAATACTTGCTCCTGCCCCCGTATTTGTCCCTGTATACAGGCCATAAGAATAAGGATGGCGGCTGTTAGGCGTTTAAAACGGCATTCCTGTGCGGCCGGAACTGCCGCCCGATGTTTGTCTTCCTTCATTTTTGTAATCTCTTTTCGTTTTTGTAGCTTCTTTGGGTTTGTTTTTTGTTATATCCGGGGGCTTTTGCTTCGTAAATGCGGCTGCCTGTATGTTCCACGTTTCTTCTATTTGCCAGTTTTTCATTATGGAGAATGCAGTGGGGCAATAGATGACTGTTTCGGGCTGGCGTTTTTCCGCATAATTGCCGGTATCCCATGTATAATTGGCATTTTCGTCCACTATCAGGCGGGCATAATACTTGTCGGGCTGCAAGTCCATAAAGAGCGCTCCGCCGTTTGATACCCGGTTTTTACGGACCATCTGGTCGTTAGCGTCCAATAACTCCACGAAGGCCGCCGTGCTGTCTGTGGGCAGGCCATTGATATTGATGTATAAATGGCCGTATTCGTCTTCCGCCCTTATCCGGAAGGTTTGGCTTACGGCATTGTTCCATTTGTTGTAAATACTGTAAATGCTTGCCGAGTCTACGGTAAGGCGGTACTCTTGGGCGTACTTCCATTTATGGTTGATAAAGAAACCCAGCGAATTAAGCGAATCGGGAAAGAAGTCAAATGCTACGGGCGACCAGAGGGTATCGACTTTTTGTTCAAGCAGGAACAATTCCTTAGCTATTTCCAATACGGGTTCGTCGAATACAATGCTTACCGTATCGAAAATATTCATTAAACCGGAAGCGCCCGTTGTCATCCCCAGGAAGACGACAGGCGCCGGCTGGTCGTCGTCTTTCTTTTTCTTTTTGGGTTCCGGGCGGCGGCGCATAGCGATTGTGAACGTATCGGTTTGCGGACGGAGTATATTCAGCGAATCGCTTTTGGGGTAATTGACCTCTATCTGTAACGTATCCTGGCTCCAAACCAGCGGATCGGTCAGCCAGTAGACAACGGCTTTATCTTCCTCTGTCCACTGGGGGTAATACCAATTCTCTTCTGCCGGTATAAAATTGAGGGGAACCACGAGGGGCATCGTATCCAGAGGGGCGTTGAAGCGTAAAATAAACAGGTTCTCCCCGGGGCGTTCGGGGCGGAGGGCGTATTGCCGGTCGAACTGTTCTTTAAACAGGCGAAGCTCTATATTATCCGGCATAAAACGGGTGTAGCCTACTGTTTTTACCGTATCAACCGTTAGCGTGTCTTTCCACAGCGTATCCTGCCTGGAGGCAAATTCGAACGTGGGGATAATCAGCGAATCGCAAAAGGCAATCTCTTCGCCCGGCTGGTCGAACGTATAATCCCTGTTTACATCGTTCAGGGCAAAGATGCGATAGGTTCCCGGGGCGATGTTGCGGATTACGAATCTGCCCCGGTCGTTTGTGCGCGAAGTACGTATGAAGGGTTCTTTTACAAAAGCCGTATCGGCGAGGTTGCTATGCAGGCCGATGGTTATTGCGGGCATAGGTTCCAGGTTTTCGGCGTTTAGTAAGTGCCCGGATACTTCGAGCGAGTCGATTATGTCGCCGGTAGAGAATGCGAAAGAGAAATTTTCGAGCACATTTTTCTCATTATTGTCCGAGATGGAATTGGTGAAGTCTATGGTGTATGTTATATGCTCCTTCAGCGTATCCCTCAGCTCTACCGTTACTTTTTTGCCCGATGGCCGGATAACGGGCATTTGCAGTTGGGGAGGGGTGATGATTACGTTTTCGGTAGGTTTTTCTATCTGGACCAGTTCGTCGAACAGGATTTCTATTTTGTTTCCCTTAAAGTTTGTCTGGTTGGGGGCCGGCGTACTGCTGATAAACCTGGGCGGGTCTTCATCGTACGGGCCGCCGTTCGGCGCACCGATATTGGCGCACGAACAGGCAAACAGCAGCAGCAGGCAAGCGGACAGTTCTACTTTTTTCCTTGTAGGCAAAACGTTCATTCAATATATGGTTTGATGGTAACGGGGGCAAAAATAGGTAAAATACCGCGATTCCGTTCATTTACCGGCTTGTTTTAAATCTATTTACGGATTTCCCGTTTCGGCAGACTGAATCCGGTACGGGCCGTACGGGCATTTTTTTTTGTCAATCCGGAATGTATTGCTACATTTACGGATGCTTATTTAAAATTGTGGCTATATGAAAGTGATTAAATTTAAGGTAAAGGGCCTGCGAAACGAAGAATGGTTTCGGTTTCATACCGAGTTCAAAGACCTGATCGTTCATTTTACCGCGGATGCCATCGGGCTGAAAAAGCTGTACGAGGGCTTTCTCCCCCTTTACGTAAATGCAGACAAAATGCTGCTGGTGCTGCGTAAAAGCAGTTACACCCATGAATTGGAACTGGCCGACAGGCGGCGCGACGATTTGTTCAGGGGATTTTACGATGTGGTGAAAGGTTCGCTCCGGCAGCCGGCCGAGGCCAAACAAAAGGCCGCCGAACGGTTGTTTGTCCTGCTGAAGGGCTACCGGGCGGCTGTGCTGGCGGAAAGCTATGCCGCCGAATCGGCCGCGCTTTACAACCTGCAGCAAGACCTCTCCGGGGCCTATCAGGCCGACGTTGCGCTTCTGGCGTTTACCGACTGGGTAACGGCGATAGACCAGGCGGAGAAGGCCTTCCTGGCCATTAGCGAAGAGAGGACCGACGAGAGCTTTGCCAAGCCCAAGAGCGGCCTGCAGCAGGTGCGCAACAAGCTGGATGTGTTTTACACGGCGATGACCGGCGTACTGGACGCCCAACTGCTGGCCGACGGACTGGGCGGCGACATTGCGGTAGACCCGGAAGACCTGGACGATGAAATACACTTTGAGGACGACCCTCCCCCTCCTCACGAATTTCATGGCAACGTAACGTACAACTTTGTGGTGGCCTGGAACGAACGGGTGAAAAAATACCGCAACCTTGTGGCGGCGCGCGCCGGTCGCCGGGCCGGCGAAGAAGAACCCGGCGCCTGAGGCTCCTTGTGGGATAAATACAAAGACGGGCCGCTTTACCCCCGGAGGGCAAGGCGGCCCGTCTTTATTCAGCCTCCGACCGGCCTATCGGTCGGAGCCGTTACAAGCGGGATACTAAGAACCGGCCTATCGGTTGGAGGCATTGCAAGCGAGATACTAAGAACCGGCTTATCGGTCGGAGCCGTTACAATTGAGATACTAAGAACCGACATATCGGTCGGAGCCATTACAGTTGAAATGGGAACAACCGAATGTTCGGTCGGAGGCATTACGGATGAAACGGTATAAACCGACATATCGGTCGGAGGCATTACAAGCGTACCTGAAGGAAAAAAACAGGCAGGCCACCGCAGGGTGGGCCTCTGGGCGCATCCCATAGCCAAAAGATCTCCCCACACTGATAACGCCGGCGAAGTCCATTTTGATGATGGCGATCCATGGATTATGGCAGGTTCCGGCCTTACCGGATATTCTTTGCTTATTCGGAGAACCCGAGGTCTTCTGTCTTCCGGAGGACGGGGGGAAATGCAAATCGTCCAGCCTGCTGTCCATCAAATGTCCACATTCACATGATCCGGGAATAGCTTAGTTTGTTTAAAATAAACTTTTTACATTTTTTTTGCTGTCCATCAAATGTCCACATGGATTTCTTGGATTGCTTTCATTTCATCCGTAGATTTGTAAAACATAAAATGTAATGACGCATGAAAACAGTTATTTCAAAATGTATTTGCATCTTATTTACCGTTAATGCTACGTGGAAATCCATTCCGCAACTGGCAGCGCGAGGCGGCATATCGCGATGGCTCCCGCATTTACAAGGGGGCGCCTGCAATCGGTTCTATTATTTTATCTATAAAAAAATAATTATCAATCTAACAGCAATAGAAATAATGAAAAATAAAATGATTATCATCGGTTTTATTCTGGTCTCTTTTGCCACAGTGGCGCAGGAGAAAAAAATAACGTGGGACTATCCGGTGAAACCGGGAACGGAAGAATGGAAAAAATGTAATTCGCCAGAGGAAATATATCAAGCATTACAAATTCCTGAAAATGTATTGAAAGGGATAAATACGGAATCGTTGGTGCAAATTTGCCTGAATTATCCTGCAACTACGGTTTTCCACATTTTTAATACTCCACAACAGGGATTTGACGGATTTTACAAGCAATTTAACGGCATACAGGAATTAATGCGCAGGAAAGATGCAGGCGTTCATCTGCTGAATAAATATGCAGACATGTCCATGAAAGATTTCAACCCGTTATGGACACTTGAAGAACAGGGAAAATTCGTGGAAAAATTTTATTACATGGAATTATTCCTGGTACAGCCCGTCATTATGCAATCGTTCAGCAAAGAAGAACGTAAAATCCTAATGAAGGAATCCTTAAATAAATTTGACATGAAACTTTCGAGGGGAGACTTGTTTGGAGGCCTTAATCCCATGGCTACCGTATGGATTATGGCACGGGTACTGCATACAGAGAACAAACTGAGTATTACTGCCGTCGATCCGTCAACAATAACCCATTCCCTGGAATCGGGTCTACTGACAGATTTTGATGCAATAGCTGTTTATCAACAAGTAAAATCATATAGCAATGAGTAAGTTTGTTTTTTGTCCGTTAATGTTCATTTGCTGTTTCTTCACCCGGTGTGCAGACGATGGCGATATACCGGATGGTTTGATAGTAACGCCCGGAGAATGTCTGCCGGATGTAGAAGACAGATATGTATACCCTGTTGTATATGGGACAGAAGAATGGTATTCGGCCTCCATGGAAGAAAGAGAGGAGTTAAGTCAGTTATCCGGCGACAGGATAAAAACACTGTCTTCATACGCTTTAATCCGCAGCCTGCTGGACAGGCCGCGGCTATCGTTTGACTATGGTTTATCGAGCAATTTTTCCCCGGTTGCCACATGCGACAGGTTTATATTTTCAAGACATAACAGCGTGCCCGAATTTGAAACACGGGAAGATCGTGTACAAGCGCTCATCTCGTATTATGCCGTCGTCAGTCTTAACTGTTATGGGCAGACGGATTTCGATACTCAGTTGAAAGTGCTCGAAGTCTGGTTTATCCGCGATGCGATACT
>JAISXD010000053.1 GCA_031270665.1 Tannerellaceae bacterium
GAAAAGAATATTAAGTATAGCAATATTGAATTTGTCACTGCTTGTCATTTTGTTTTCCGGCTGTGATGATTTTTTAACTCAAACCGATACTTCGAGTATCAATGAAAAGTCTCTGTTTCTTAAACCGGAAGACGGTTATTCCATAGTGACAGGCGTGTACAATACATTGAATAACAGTATTGATTATACGCTAAAGGGCATTTGGTTTACTTCAAACTTCCCTTCCCAGGATTTTCACAATGCGGGTTCCGACATGTTTTGGAACACGTATGAAATACCAACGGATTTTGATGCGTTGAATGTATTCTGGTCTAATAACTATATTGGCATTTCGCGGGCAAATTCGGCCATACCTATCCTGAAAGATATGATTGAACGGAAAGTATTGACCGAATCGGAAGGAAACTGCCTGATAGGAGAATGTTATTTTCTTCGCGGCCTGTTCTATTATTATCTGGGAGCAGACTTTGGCGGCGTGCCTCTGGAACTGGAAACGGTAACGGACGACGGGCTTCATCCCCGCAATACACAGGATGAAGTTTTTGAAGCGATTGTCAATGACATGAAAACGGCTGCCGAACTGTTGCCCTGGAAAGCCGATCAACCCTGGAAAGACAGGGGGCGTGCAACCCGGGAAGCAGCTTTGGCCTATCAGGGCGATGCGCTTATGTGGCTGAAGAAATACAGCGAAGCAATTTCCGTTTTCAACCAGATAGAAGGAAAATGTCAGTTGGAAGAAAACTATGTAGACATTCATGAAATAGCGAATCGCAACGGGAAAGAATCCATATTCGAAATACAGTTTACCGAATACGGAAGTATGAGTTGGGGACAGTTTGGAGTGAACAATCACTGGATATCGTCTTTCTGCATGCCAAAGCCAATCTCCGATTTTGCGTATGCATACGGCGATAAAAAGTTGTACGACTCCTATCAGCCGGGAGACGAGCGCAAACGGGGCACCATCATCGGCCCGGGAGACGAGCATCCGTCGCCGATCATCGAGATAAAAGATTATCCCCGTTTGATTAATTATGCAAAAAATGGCGGCGCCGGAATGAACGCCGAATATTATCAAGACGAGAATGGCGAACCGGTCAATACGTGCGGCACGATAGACAGACCCTGGGTTGCGGACGGCTCCGGTTATTTTTGTGTAAAATACTGGCGCAATCCGGAAGTATGCGGAACGCGAGGTCAAGGCTGGTTCCTCAGTCCGGACAACATCATGATCATGCGCTATGCGCAGGTATTGCTGAGTAAGGCCGAATGTCTGTACCGCACGGGAGATTCGAATGGCGCCATGGCTATCGTAAACCAAATACGGGAGCGGGCATTTGGTAAATTAACAAATACCTCGGCAGTCGTTCCTGCGCCCGCCGAAACGGACGTAATACAGATTATTCTGGACGAATACCGCCATGAATTGGCTGGCGAATGTTCGTTGTGGTTTCTGCTGCGCCGTTCCGGTGAACATATTCAGTTCATCAAGGACAGGCACGGCGTAGCTATCCCGACAGGGAAAGACCTGATGCCGATCCCGCAGACACAGATCGGCCTGAACCAGGAATTGGAACAAAATCCGGGTTACTGATGAAGCGAAACACCCTTCGTTCGGCGGGCGTCTTTTCGCGACATCACCGGTAAAAGCAAGTCCCCGGCCTGCATATCCTGCAAGTCGGGGGCTTTGCTTTAAACAGAATAGATATGTTTTACGTACGTTACGCGGCATAGCGCATACAAAAACTTTATTTTTTTCGTTGTTTTCAGTCACATTTCACATAAGGCTCTTATATTCCAATAGATAGGCGTGACTGAACAGGTGACTGAGCGTGACTGGAGGTGATTAGACGTGACTGAGTTTAGAAAAAAAATCATTGCAATGTCTTCAGTAAACCATCACAATGGTTTGTCAAAGAGAACGTAATGGTTTACTGAAAGCATCGTTATGGTTTGCCGGAGTCATCGTAATGATTTTTTTTCTTGGAACAGATTTACAGTTTTGGGTTTACTAACTAAAATAACTTTACACAAAAACAGGACAATCACCCGTTCAGTCACCTCCGGTCACGCTCCATCACCTGTTCAGTCACACTTATCAGGCTGTATATAAGTGATTTATGGCGGATGTGACTGAAAAGCGGATATTTTTTAATTGTTTGGGGTGAAAGCAAGGGGGTTGCTGTGATGTAAAAGGAAGCTGATAAGGAATTTTGTCGTACACCCACGCTAAGTTAGTTGTTGTATTTCAATATTATAGATTGAGAATAAAAATCATTTGTCATATCTATCATCTCCAAAAGAGTATTCCAATCATTTTTAGGGACAAAATTTTGTTTGTAAATTTTAGAGGCCGTTATTCTTATTTTGTTTCCGTCAATCGTTGCAGAGGAAGTAAACTCGCCGTATTGATTGTCTATATTCTTATTCAGCTTCTCTATGCCTTCTATCGTATATAACCTGGGAATTTCAATTATTATTTCATTTTCAATACTCATAGGCGTCGATAGGTATGCATCCCAATTTCTTATTCTTTCTTTTTCCGTGGGCGTCCATTGAATACCTATCAATTTTCCGGCGTCAAATAGAAGATCATTACCTGCCTTCTTCACTAAACCATCAATAGTATATGCTGTTTCAAATTCAAATACGGGATATTCGATGGTAGCTCCCATACTTTTTATCGAATACGATATCAATTCTCCCGAATTGGTTGAATGATATATTTTAAACTCGGTCTGCATCCATTCTTTTTGCTCTTTCCTTTTATCTTCAAAAAGCGTTTGGTATTGACCGGCATACTTCCGGGAGCTTTTATCACTTTCAATGTCTTGCCAAAAATCGGTTTCTATCAGTAATCTTTTCCTCATCACCTTATCCCAATCTTCATAAAGGGCAAACATCTTCAAGTAATAATCTTTCATTTCTCCGGAACTAACCGTTGTTCGTTTAATTTCGAGTTCTAAAGGACTCTGTCCGGAAAAGGTTATATATGATTTTATTATACTTTTGTTATCATCGTAAGAAGAGGTTGGTATTTCAAACTCACTTGTTGTTCCTTCTATCCCTATGGCTGCATTTTGCTTGTATTTTTTCACAGATACGGCAGATGCGGTTTCTCCTTCGAATACAGCCGCTTTTTCACCGGCAAACCTATAGTCGTTCGGGTAGAAAAAAAGTTGTTTATTATTATTTGCGGATAGAAATACAGATAAGTCATCATTTTCTACAACATGATCTTTGTGTGGGCCAAACCGGTTGGTTGTAAAACATATCTTACATTCAATATCATTTTCTTTCAACGTTTTTTCTAACGCCATAAAAAACTTCGGGTATGGATAATTAACCAGATCATTCGGCCAATAAAATCTGAGCGCATCATATATATAAAGAGCAAGGTCGTCATCCGATACAGACGTGTTCTTTTGCTTGTAATTCTCTATTGCTTTGTTTACCTTTTTGTATATATTGTATATATTACCCATCCAAAACATTTTTGCCCATGCCGCAAAAGTCCCTTTCTTATCCTTCAGGATTTCTTCATAACTGACGTCCTTGTATACTCCACTTTTACGGGCGCTCGCCGGTTTAGAAACAAGTCTAGACGAGTTGTTTAGAATCATAAGACGAATCATAGGTAAATCTCTATATATTGACAGCCAACGCATATCATTGATACCATCAACAGCTTCCAGATTGCTTTGGGCAACTTTAAGAACCGTATTCTTATCATCATCTACAGATTGTACAAAATCGGGCGCTCCGTTAACAGCCCTGTATTCAACGGTCAATTTCGGCCCCAGCACACATTCTACAGAATATGACAATGTAGGATATTCAGGAAAGAACATAAACGTTTGAGGTGGAATATTTAATGTTTCCAGTTCCATTTCTTCCGAATAAAAATAGTCAAGTATATCTCCTGTCTCCAATCCTTTTATAGCTAATTTTTTAAATGCTTCTTTATCTTTCTTGCCTTCTGTTATCGCTACTGCATCTTCATCGACGTCGATTTCCCGAATTGTTCCGTCGGGTTTAATTATACGGGCGCCAACTACTGTTTTAATCTTATTTGAACGAAAAAACCCCATTGACTTAACTTCTTCTTTGAATGACAGTTCAGAATATTCATCCAACGCCTTTTTATCATTCAACATTATCATTATACGATCAATATTCGTATAGTACACCTCTCGATTTACATTCACAAAGAAGCCGTACATCCTGAATTTATTCTTACTTGTCGCTTCAATCTGTTGATGGCGAGCTAAAACAACAGCCGATTCGTATTTATATTTTTCAGGAATCGAATGATTTTTAAACGCATAGATATCCCAATTCCACACGGCATCCCTTATTTCTTTTGCATGTTTCTCATAATTATCTGCAAATAAGTTACTATTTATTGATGATATCAATAATATAGCTAATAATTCAATTAAGTATCGTCTCATAATATTTTTTTGTGTTGTTATTCCTTTCTTAATACTATCAGTTCGCCATATCCCTTTCTCAATGCATCTATGTCTGAGTTCCATTGTTCAAAATCGGTTTTCTCGAAAACGGGGTCAGAGATAAATATCTTCTTATGAGATATTATTTTATCCTTTTCTTTAGTATATACTATTGAGAATGAATATTTTTGTCGTCTAATATCCATATTTGAGGGAAGTTGGTCAACATCATATCCATCCGGAATTAGAAACTCCAATACTCTTACGGTATAATCTTTGTATGGATGTTTTAATGCTGTTTTTCTTTTTTTGATATCAATCTTAGCATTTTGATAATCTTTCATATCGTCTAAATTTATATAGATTTGATTACCGAAGATGTTTATATTTGATTTTCTATTAATTCCATATTTTAAGATTATTTCGGGTAAAGAAGGTTCCAATCCTTTCGTTTCGATGTTAAAAATGGAATCTCCGATTATTCCACTCTTCAAAAATTCTGCTGTAGCAGATATCTTTTCTGTTTCGGTCATGCTATTCATCCAATATGAGATATGGTGCTTTGACTCCCCTTTAAAGCTTCTGGATGCTTTGCCTGCCAGCTTATTATCTATTATAGAATATCGGATAAAGAGGCTATCCCTGTTATGGTCTGCACTATATTGAGGTATTTGAGAAACAATATAATTCTCACCATCTTCAATTAAAGCCATTTGTCCCTGCAACTGTTCCGGAATTTCGCCAAAGACCAGGGATTTAATAGTCGGATCAAAATAATACAGACTGTCATTTCCGTATAATGCACAAATCATGTGATTTGCAAAGGGGGTCGGATTCGTTATATCCAGGTTTCTTTCCGTATCAGCTGTTGCAACCCAGGCTAACCTGGCGTCAAAACCTTCAGCTAACAGCAAAGATTTTAGCAGATTCGACATGCCTTTACAATCTCCATATTTTTTAGCTATTATGTCTTGAGCATTATCCGGTTTGAATGCAGAAATTCCATTCGCAAAGGCAATATACCGGATATTCTGTTGTACCCATTTGCATAATTTCGTTACTTTTTCTTCATCAGACGTGCAGCTTGCCGTTAATTCGGAAGCCTTTTCTTTAATCAGGGATAAGTTATTATCTGTAAGCAACAGAGGGGCCTTACTCCATTGGTACAGATCATCTATTGTTTTAAAGTACCTTATATTTCCGTTTTTCCCGGAGGATTCCCTGGGTATTATCATAATATAAGGTTGTGAGTGCATATAATGGGGCGTATTTTCCTCTATTATATATTCGGGCTGATTTGTTATATTGATAATAGTTGTCGTCATTTTTTTAGCTTCATCTCTCACCGAACTAATAATAATATTTTCAGACAGGTTTTGGCTCAAAAGGTCTATACTTATCCAATCCGGGAAAACTATTCTTATCGTTCTCGAATTGGTATAGTAGGGTTCTGCAAGTGGCAAGAATACAAACTTCCTGATATCTTTGTATATCTTACTTAATGTTACGATAGCTTCCGAAGCTTTCCGAACAAAAGGTATATCAAAATAACAGGCTTTGTCGTCGCTAAAAAATATATTCTCCTGCTTATACATCCCATATTGGGGAGATACGCCTTTTATCCCTTTTATCTTAACATGTTTTATTTCACTATCATTATCATAATACTCCACAAAAGACGCCGTAGAAGGCTTTATGCATTCGTAATTAATCATATACTCGGCTCTTATTTGTACGTCTCCGCTTTTATCCAGTTCATAGGCGTATATTTCTTCCTTACCGGATATAACAATCTTCTTATCCGAATCTTGTGCAAAAGATGAAGAGATTAGGCCTCCGGGTAGAATATATAGTAGAACAATAGTAATAAATTTAATCATATTTAGTATTTCCACATTTGGCAAAGAAACGAAAATTTTAAATATAAACTTATCCCGGCGATAATATTTGTTTGGGGTTGGAGGTTATTCCATTATTACTAAAAGTAGCGGAAGGTTGTTTTCCTGGAATTTAGGGAAAGCGGTGTTGGTTAGCTGGATTTCAAGTTTGCCTTTCCGTTTTATATCTACGGGGACTATAAATGTGCCGTCGGGGCGGAGGTAATTTATTACATTTCCATATTGGTACGTGGTGGTTTCTCCTTTAATTAATAAATCGGATAAATCTAACCGTACGCCGGCTTTTACCCCGGATATATAGATTCGTTGATACTCGTAATGGTATTCGCCGACAGGCTGGCGGGGGAGTTTGCTGAAAGGGATTTGGTTTCCCCAACAATTAAGATAGGTTATACCCGGCAGGTTGCTGATATCCAAAGAGGTTAAATCATTAAAGAAGCAATTGATATGGGCCAGTCCGGTTAGTTTTTCCACAGGCAGAGAAGTTAGCATATTAGAGAAGCACGACAAGTGTGTGAGGTTTATAAGATCATCTATTTCTAAGCTACACAAGCTGTTAAGCGAGCAATCCAGGTAGGATAAACGGTACAGTCCGGCTATATCGAGTGAAGATAAGTTGTTCGACGAACAGTCTAAGTAAGCTAACTGAGGGAGCGCCGTGCAATTGAGGGAGGTTAATTGGTTTTGATAGCAGGATAATTTTTCTAAAGAAGTTAATTCGCCCACAGGCAGTGTGTCTAATTGGTTGGAAAAACAATAGAGTTCTTTCAGCCCTCCCAGGTTTTTCAGGTTAAGCGATGTAAGGCTGTTTCCGAAACAAGAAAGCTGCACCAGGGCGGCCAGGTTCTTTATTTCCAACGACTCTAATTGGTTGTTGTAACAAGAGAGGGTAAGCAGATTGTCGAATCCATCGAATTTTAAACGGCCCGCAATATCTTTGTCACTCCAGTTTATGGCGGTCAGCTTAACGGTGTCATTTATTAATTCCCAGGTTAATCCATCGACGTCCGACGACCAATCAATCTGCTGCCATACAGGATTGTCGAAGGTGAAAGGTTTTTCATACTTCACCCGGGTTACTTTTTCCCAAAGATCATTGTTGTTGGATAGCAATATCAGTTTCAGCGCTGCGATATCTTTTTTGTCGAAATCCGGCTTCTTTGTCATCATTACAGTACCGGATAAACAGGCTAATACCAACAACAACAATCGTATCATTTACCTCATTCCCTGTTTTTCCTTGATGATGGGCGGGATGTACGCCTCCAGGGCTTATCATTGTTCCTGGTTCGTTTATCAAAACGGTCATAAAAAGAAGCCGCCTTCTTTTTTTCGCCTTTGCTATCTCCTTTGCCTTCTCCTTTCTTTCCCTGAGCGGGTTCTACAGAAATCCGGCGTCCGTCTATTTCGAAGCCGTTCATCCGGTCCACCACCCGTTTCGCCGCTGCTTCTTCTACTTCAAAAAAGGAGAAATTATCCAGCAAGTCAATTTTTCCTATTCTTACTTTTCCCGGTACACATTTGTTTACCAGGTCTATTAACTGGTTGGGATAAAGACCGTCTGATTTGCCAAAATTAATGAAATACCTTATAAAACCTTCTTCCTTATCACGGCTTCTCCGGCTTTCTTTCTTTCCAAATGCCGTATTCCTGTCCTTTCCCGGGTGTTCGTCTACTACTTCTATTTCGTCGGCGTCTTTGTAGTAATCAATCATCCGGTTAAATTCGAGTGAAACCATCCGTTTGATAATATCTTCTTTGTCGAGCCATTCTAACTTACGGAAAATAGAAGGCATCAGGGAGGCAATTTCTTCCTCGTCTACCTTTACTTTTTCTATCTGATCGATCAGGTTGACTATCTGTTTCTCGCAGATCGCCTTTCCACCGGGCATTTCTCCTTTCTCAAACTTTTTATTAATAATGCGTTCTATCTCACGCATTTTTCCTTTTTCTTTAATATGGCAAATGGAAATCGAGATACCCGTCTTCCCCGCACGACCGGTACGTCCGCTCCTGTGTGTATACGATTCTACATCATCAGGCAATCCGTAATTGATGATATGGGTAAGGTCGTCAACGTCTAACCCACGGGCTGCCACATCTGTGGCGACCAGCAATTGTAAATTCCTCAAACGGAATTTCTGCATCACATAATCGCGTTGCGCCTGGCTTAATTCTCCGTGTAAAGAGTCGGCATTATAACCATCCTGGATAAGCTTGTCGGCAATCTCCTGTGTTTCTTTCCGTGTACGGCAAAAGATAATTCCGTAGATATTGGGATAATAGTCGGCAATACGTTTTAAAGCCAGGTATTTATCCTGCGCCCGTATCATATAGTAAATATGCTTGATATTTTCATTCCCTTCATTCTTCCTGCCGATTACGATCTCTCTCGGATTATTCATGTATTTCCTTGTAATATTAGCAATGCCTTGGGGCATGGTTGCCGAAAACAGCAACATATTACGCGAAGAAGGGACTTCGGCCAAAATAGCGTTTATACTGTCGGAAAAGCCCATGTTGAGCATTTCGTCCGCTTCGTCGAGAATCACATTTTTAACTAAGCTCAGGTTAACCGTCTTACGTGTCAACAGGTCGAGCAGGCGTCCGGGAGTGGCTACTACCACATGAACTCCCCGCTTCAATGTTTTTATCTGGCTTTCAATACTGGAACCTCCGTATACCGGAAGCACTTTTAATCCGTTAATGTATTTGGAATAATCGTTTAAATCGCCGGCAATCTGTAAGCACAGTTCGCGCGTAGGACATAAGATAAGCGCTTGCGGCTGGTATACGCTTACTTCTATTTTCTGTAATATGGGTAATCCGAATGCGGCCGTTTTGCCTGTTCCGGTTTGCGCCAGCGCTATCACGTCGTTGTCTTCACCCAGCAAAAACGGAATCACTTCCTCCTGTACGGGCATGGGCAACTCGTATCCCATTTCCTGAATTGCTTTCAAAATCGGTGAAGCAACTCCTAATTCTTCAAATGTTTTCAATGTAATGTTTTATCTGTAAAATAATTAGAGTCGCAAAGTTACGCATTTTATTCGAGATCAATTTAAAAAAGAAGTATTTCTTTCAATTTATTTTGCCCGCTCTCGGACAAATGCAACTCATTCGTAAGATACTCTTTTACGGAACCGTACTCTTTTTTTATTTTTTGGAAAGCCAACTCGATGAATGCCGGATTAGCGCTGAGTATCACAGTTAATGTTTGTTGCGCATCCGGGTCTAACCCCTGTACCCTTGCATTAAAACGGTTCAGCCCTAAAAAATCATTTGTGGCAAGATAATCATTCAGTATGACCTCTTCGGGAATATCCAGGGCTGCCAATAATAAAGCCGTAAGAAAACCAACCCGGTCTTTCCCTAACGAACTGCTAATCGCTATCGGATAATTATCCTTTTCTTCAAAAACAGCCAATGCTTTGCCAAACTGTTCTTTTTCTTCTTCCACATATTGAATGTACAAATCCTGCATAAAGACCACGCCATCCCCTTTACGGGCGCGACCCTCGTCAATGCGGGCAAGTATCCCGTTCCATTTACCGTTTGATACCGGAATATGGATAATGCCGGCTTTCGTATAACCAACAGGCAATGCAGCCTGTTCTTCTTCCGGCCGTAAATCGATAATCGTTTTTATTCCCAGTTTATTCAGTTTAATCGAGTCGCGGGAACTTAATGTGCCGATCTTTCCCGAACGAAAGACTTTCCCCCAGCGTATCTTCTTCTTATTTCCGTAGGATGCATACCCGCCTAAATCACGGAAATTCAGCACACTGTCCATTGGCACGAAACGAGCGGCAACCATTTCAACGTATTTATCATTAAAAGACAACAGAAAATACTTGCGGGTAATATTATCGTTGGTAACATATTTGGTTATTCCCTCTCTGATATCGGCATAACCTACGGGGTCGGATTTGCTGAATTGGCCGGGCGTATCGCTTACGTATAACTTCATGGCGCCCTCAAGCGGAGGGTTTGTTTCCCATTTGATGATATAATTTCCTATGTCATCACGCAGGCAAAGCGTTTGAATATCAGACGTATGCAGGCTGCATGCCGATAGCGAAACGTAACCTATTAACGAATAATATTTAAGACTGCATAACATATTTTTGGGCAAACGAAAGAGAGATATAGTTCTCATAACTCAAACATACTTCTGTGGCTAAATCGACTCCATGACGGATGATTTTCTCCCATTTTTCTTTGCTAAGCGTATCCAGGTCATCCCGTTTGATTCCATATTTCAATAAGCCCCAAATGATACCGGCATTAAAGGAATCGCCTGCGCCAATGGTGCTCAAAGGGGTGATAGCTGGCGCATCAAAATGCTCCGACAGGGTATCTGTATATAGGGTCACTCCCTCTCCCCCATGCGTGGTAATATGGTTTTTACAATAAAACTGGATATGTTCATGATACACATCCCGGGTATCGTTTTTTGCGAATATATTATAGATATCCTCCGTTGAGGCTTTTATAATGTCGGCATATTCAAAATTCTCCAGGATGACAGGTTTGAGACGGATCGCTTCATGCGCATGTGCATTCCTGAAATTCAGGTCGTAGTAGATAATCGCTCTTCGTGCTTTGGCATACTCTAAAAGCTCTACCGTGCGTTCCCTCAGTACAGGGTTCAATGCGTAATAAGAACCGAAAATAAGAATGTCATCCTCTTCTATTTTGGGGAATGGCATTTCAAGCCGTTGATTGGGATAATCTTTGTAAAACAGATAACCGGCATTATGCATATCATCTAAAAACGCCAATGAAACAGGACTTTTCCCATCCGGGAAAGAATCTACATAGGCTGTCGAGAGATGGTTCTCTTCCATAAAGGAACGAATGATCGCCCCTACCTGGTCGTTACCTAATTCACTGATAAAAACGACCGGTACATCCAGGCGGGCAAGTGAAATGAAACCATTGAAAACCGAACCGCCCGGTAATGCAGAGGTTGGTTTGTTGTTCTCGAAGATAATATCCAAGATTGTTTCCCCTATGCCTATAACTTTTCGCATACTATATTTCTTCTTCACTTAGTTTACGGCTTTTAGACCCTAAATACCCTCCATGATGCCTCAGGGCATAGTCTTTATTGGTGAAACGGATCCTTTTCATCGTATTCACCACTAAAATATCCCCGATTACAGTCATAACGGTCGTTGATGTTGTAGGCGTCAGCCCTAAAACGCATACTTCCTTCGGCTCGCCTGTCAACAGGCAAACGGTAGCTTTCTGAGCCAACGGGCTGTCTGCGTTTCCGGTTATGACAATAAATTTCATGTCGGGCGCCAAGCCTCTTGTCAGATCTACCAGTTCAAGCAGTTCGCGGGTCTTCCCTGAATTAGAAATGAGTAACATGATATCGTTTTCGCGTACAATCCCCAAATCGCCATGCTGTGCCTCGCTCGGATGCAGAAAAAAGGCAGGAGTACCGGTAGAACTAAACGTAGTAGCAATACTCATCCCTATTTGCCCGGCTTTTCCCATACCACTTGTAATAAGCTTCCCCTTTCGCCTGTGCACATATTCCACTATCAATTCAATAGCCGTTTCATAATCCTGCGTCGCAGGAATTGACAGAACGGCTTCCGCCTCCTGTTTTAGTATGTCATTAACATCATCCAGTATCATCCTATATATATTGGTTTTACAATTCTGAGCTATCACGTATACAAAAGTATCTATAAAATTGTTTTCCCCCATTCAAAACCGGTCTATTTTTATAAAATGTTAAACATAGACAAAACAATCCCCTAAAAATCTAGGGGCGGAACGAACACTTCAACTCATTTAATTCCGATTTTGAACGTTTCTATCGCATGGTGTCCCAGTTTGTACGAAAATCCTTTTTCCGAAGATTTGACTGTCGCGGATTCTTCTTCAATCATATTCGTATGGTTGACGGATTCGATTTCCTTAAACAGGCCAAACGTAACCTCTGCATCGTTACCCTCTATGTTGTAATACCGGAGGATAAGAGAATCGTCGTCTTCACACTTCTTTACTGTACTAACAACAGCGCCTTTGCCGGCTAGTGTTCCAAAACTCTGCTGTTCGGGAAGGAATCCCTGCTGTTTTTCCGTGTCGGTGACGATGGGTTTGAGCGTTTGTCGCGACTGGGCGCCTTTTTTATAGCCGTTATGCCAGTCGCCGGCATGAGTATATATCGAAAAACGATAAGAATGATTGCCAGGCTGGATGTAATAATTACCCAGTCCGTGACAACTTTTCCGGCTTGCAAGAAGCACCGGCTGGAGGATGACGTAATCCACGGGATTGTCAGTCGGATCAATCCAGTCGAAAACGGCGACGTCCGAACTGATTGTTAAACCCGCTTTCCCGTCCGAAGCCACAAACCAGTCTTGCACCTCGCGTGGATGTACATCTTTACAGGGCGTATTGTATATCTGTGTAGCTTTTGAATATCCGGCAGCGCCTTCTATCTCGTCCTTACCTACTTCCACAACGCCCATCGGGACTTCGTAAGCTACCTTCGCCTGCTGCATATTGACGGGAAAAGCCAGCCGGAATTCGCGCCAGTTTTCACCGTTGAAACGGTTTAGGTCAACCTCTATGTCAATCCGCTTGATAGTTTTGTACAGGACAATCCGCAAAACAGCCTGCGTTTCTCTCAAAGGCTGTACGGTCTGGAATACGTCGCGTACCGCACCGGTTTCCACGCATTGCCATTGCTGTTTGTAATTGCGCAGTTGATCGAAACCTTCCATTGTAGGCTGCTGTATATCGGTAAATTCGCCGGCACCATTGCCCACCGATTGCAGCGTAAACAGTTCGCCACCCGAAAATTTGTCATTACGAAAAAATTCTTTCTTCAATTCCTTGTCGTACAGACTTTCGATACCGCCATCGCCAAGAACAACCCTGTAGTATTTGTTTTCGCAAGCGGAAACGGATGAGGGAATATTTTCGTTACCTGCCGGAAGCTCTCCCCCGGTCAGATAGTACGTTTTATAACCCAGCGCCGGCACTTTTTCGGCAACGAACGTAACGGTAATCACTTCATCCTTCTTGCCGGTGTACGGGCAGTCGGTAAACTGGTACGGGATTTCATTGCCGTCGGCGTCTACCAGTTTATAATGCGTATTCGGCTGTCCTTCTACGTCCAGCGTCAACACCACAGGGTCGGTACGTTCCCACGACAAAGGATTGAAAACGGTTACAGCCTGTCTATATTCATCTTTAAACTTGATGCGTTGAGCAATAGACCTCAGTGATTTGTCGAGTAGTTCCTGAGCTTTATCTCTTGCGAACTCAAACTTGTCGCGAAAATAACGGTCAGTGATAGCCCCCTTGTTCCCTCCCCAGCCATGGTCGGGATATATTGCCGCTTCCCATGCACCGGTCAATTCTTTGGCAGGATAACAGCTAAAACTGTTTTCTACCAGAGCGTTGAAAGTCGAAAACTTTTCCGCCGCAGTCAGCAGACGGCTTGCTTCCCTGCCCGCTTTTAACGCCCGCTGATGCGCAGGCCCGTGGATGTAAAGCCATACATTCGGACGTTCGCCGAGCAGTTCGTCAAATTTCACATCCTTCTTTGCTGCAATCTCGTCCATCGCCCTTGTTGAGGTGGAATACATGATATAGGGCAATCCCCTCGAATTGACGCCTTTCGTTTCATTGTTCCAGTCTTCCATGTATTTGTCCCAGTCTACGGGTTTAGAGAAATCGAAAGAATACAGTACAAGCCGTACCGGTGGGATATTCCGTTTTCGGTAATACTCGTCAAATTCGTCAAGGAACCTAACAAGCGTATCCGTACGGGCAGCCTCCGAAGGCGCATACAGGATAGGCATCGTTTTGTCGTGATACTGTCCCGGAGACCATGTCAGCACGGAACTTCCATCAGGACTGAACCATTTATAAAATCCTGGTTGGTGACGACTGATCTGATAATAGGGGATACCCGATTTGGCCAGAATCTGGGGCAGTTGCAAAGCCATGCCCGGCACGTCTTCGTTGTATGCCGTACGGAAATCACAGCCCGGTAAAACCTTCTGCAGCCACTTCCTCCCGAAGTAGGTCTGCCGGACAAGGGCTTCTCCATCGTACATCGACGGATAGGGCTGTTTGTTTGTTGCACCCCATTCCAGACGGCCTTCTTTCGTATATTTCAGAATGACGGCGTAACTGTCGGGATGCCGTTCCAGATATTCCCTCAGGGAAAGAGCGTCTTCCACCGAAAAGCAATACTGTCTGCTTTCCGCCAAACGTTGCAGCGCCGGCGAAATCATCTGTTCGTCGCGGAAACGGATACATTCGTCCGGGCTGTCCATCCAGGCAATATCCTGATGGCTTGAATTTACAATATACAGACGGCCTCCCTTGAAATAAGGAGCGTCTTGCGCCCGTATACCCGTATAACATAAAAGAATTGCACATAGTGGCACATAAAATTTCAGTTTCATAATAAGTTTATTTTAGGTTAATAACGTAATATCTTCATCGCCTTGCCGGAAAGTTCATACAGTATCCTTACCGGTCAGCACGGTAAAGATACACATTAAAAAGGGAAAATACGAAGAATACAAGGCCGGGAGGGAAAAATAAGGAAGAGGACAGGATTTCCCGTCATTTTTCTGCATTCATCACGCCCGAATCATCGTCGGCGTTGTTCAAGCGTTTTTGTTTGGCGTCGAACCTGCGCCCGAACGAAAAGTTGTATGTCAGCCGGAGCAGCAGCATGCGCGAGGATTCGTTGACGTAGTTCACCCTCTTGTAGGAGGCGTGTGCCGACCGGTTTTCGGTACGCTGCTTGTAGTTGTCGATAAAAGGATTGAGTATTCCCGCGAAGACGGACAGGTTGTCGCGCCTGTAGCCCAGCATGGCATAGTGGGTGTTTTCGCCTCCGTTCATCGTTTCGCCGAAAAACCTGTCCCACGGTGTCTCCATGCCCAGCGAGGCAACGAACCGTTTGCAGGTAAAGTTGCCTTCCACGTTGTTGTACCAGTTGGTGTAGTGGTGCAGATAAGTGTTACCGTGACTGATGTAGTGGTTTAGCTGACTTGTTATGGAAAGTTCGAACATGTTTATTACCGGTCCTATCCGCAGGTTGACGGCGCCTCCCAGCCATTGCCAGTCTTTCTGGTTGTTCCATGTCTGGATAATCTTGTTGCCATCGAGCAGTTTTTCTTCCATGATGACGCCGGGATGATATTCATATAATCCCTGCAAATGGAGGGATATAATGCCTTTCCTGTATTCATACATGAGGTGCGAGCGGTAGCGCAGGCAGGGATTCAGTTCAGGGTTTCCCCGCATGATTTGCAGGGAATCCACCGCCTGCTCTACGGCATTCAGGTTTGACAACGACGGCGACGAGTTGCTGATTTCGCCCTTCAGACGGACGGATGATTGTCCGGAAAGCGTGTAGAAGACGGTGATGCGCGGGTTGAAAGTATAGTACCGGTAGCCGCTCGCACCCTCCTGCCGGAAATACGAGCGGGTGAGGCCTGCGCCGAATGTATAGTCCAGCTTGTGAATGTTGCCCTTGAAGTCGCCATACAGAAACGTTTCCATCTGCCTCATCTCCGTTTCGTAGCGGCGTCCGTTACGGTAGAAATTGCTGGCGACGGACTGAGAATGACGGATCCCGGCGTTGAAGCGTTTTTCGCCCAGTTTCTTTTCGTAGATTCCCTCGCCGATGAAGGAATATTTTTTTCCGTCGATGCGGTTGTTTACATCGGTCAGCACCTCCCCGTCGCGGCTCTCCCGGTAGATGCGCGTATTGTCCGTACGGTTATACGTCCCGACGGCGTTGAACACCAGCGTCTGGTCTTTGGGCAGATTGTAGTGGTAATAAAGGTCAAGCGCGGGACGGCTTTCTCTGCTTCCGGTGCGGTCGATCATGTCGACGGCGTCCAACGGGTCTTCTGCATTATACAGCACGCCCCGGTAGTCCCGGTGTGGTTGCCGGCTGGCGTAGAGGCGAAACGTGGCGTTGAATATTGTATTTTCGTCCTGGTAGTTGTATTTCCCGTTCAGGTTTTGCCAGTACATCTCCACATGGCTCGGCTCGCCCTTTTCTCTTCGCCGTAGCGTGGAACCGTTGGCAAAGGTGAAGGTCTCTTCGTTGTCGCGCCACATCTGGTAGAAGTCGCGGTGGCTGATACCATAGTTGACGGACAATTCCGATTTCCTGTGATTTATCCTGCCGTTGACGAAATTGTTCCCCCATGCAGCCGTCAGTCCGTCGCTCAGATTGACGCCGAAGTCGCCCCCCGTTTCAGGACGGCGCACGATGTAGTCGAGCACGATTTCTGCGTTTCCGTAGCGCAGGCCGGGATTATCGTGAAACTCAATGCGGATGACGTCGACCGGCTGCAGGGCAAGAATGTCTTCGCGCTCAACCTTGACGCCGTTGATGCGTAACTGCAGTTCTCCGCCGCCGGCAATGGCTGCTTCGTTGAGAATGGGGTTTACCGTTACGCGGGGAAGCATCAACTGTTTCAGTAGGTCGATGCCGTTGGTAGAAGACTTCACGTGCCGTCCGGAGGGAATGATGATTTTCCGGTCGATGCGGCTGCTCGTACCTGAGGCCGAAACCATGACGCCGTCGAGCGATATGGTTGCTTCGGCGAGCAGGATTTCGTCCAGCCGTATGTTGCCGGCCAAGCCTTCCAGTTCAATATTCAGCGTTTCATATCCAATGTTCGAAACAACCAGCCGATAGTCTCCTGCAGCAATCCGTTCCAGTGTAAAGACGCCGTTCCGCCCGGTTGTCCCGCCCGTTACGAATGTCGAATCCTGCGTTTGCAGAACAACGTTAGCATATTCCAGACCGTTCATGCTTCCAGCGTCTTTCACAACACCCCTTATCTCAATGTTTTGCGCCGCAGTCCGGCCAAAACAGCACAGCAACAGCGTCGTCGGCAGAATGATTTTTTTGAAAATACGTCTCATTTTAAAACACTTTTTTTATTTTATTTATTACAAACTGACCGGCTTCGAAAATACAATGTTTGCCCGTAAGCCGACATCGTTACCCCCGTTCGGTTATAAACCCCGGTAAAATTTGAAGGAAACTCTTTCGTTAATTAGACGGAGAAGATGCGGTTTTTGTTACAAATAAGTAAATGTTCATAATTATTTCACATATATTGTTTATATCGTATCTTCGCCTCATAGAAAGAGAAGATGAAGATGAAAATCAAGACATTGATATTGACAAAATCGGAACGTTCCGAATTAACATTAGGTTTTCGCACAGGCGAGAGCCATTGTTTTCGAATGCGTTGTCGCGCC
>JAISXD010000058.1 GCA_031270665.1 Tannerellaceae bacterium
AAAAGGCCGTGCATTGTCATCAGGTAGTCGGGTTGGGCGTCCGTGCCGACGTCGCGGATACGCGGCCATTCGGTGTTCCAGCCGTGTGCGCCGTCGTAGCTGTGACTGGCTTTGGGCAAACGGTAGAAACGCCAGCCTTTTTCCGCTTCGCGAACGCCCAGCAGGACGGATTTGTGATCCCAGCCGGTAGCCCATATCGGGTCTGTTGCGGGATTCGGATTGCCGTAGATACCGCAGGGGCCGGTCACTTCCACAAACTGGTTGCGGCGTATCAGCGTCCATTCCCTGCCGTTCCATTCGGAAAGGGAACCGGCTTCGATGTCGAACTGTTTCAGCGCTTTCTCTCCCTGTTCGCCGTTGTTGGAATACACCAGTACGCCCTGTCCCGAATAAACGCCTTTGCCGTGCGCTCCCGGCAGGAGTGCGTTCACATGATTGTTGTCCGTATCGTTTTCCTTCGATTTGTCAACGTTCCCGTCTTTATAAAGCATTTTCACGTCGAGCGTATTCACATCGACTTCGTAAAAACCCTCTTCCATCGTTCCATAGTAAATCTTATTTGCCGGATCAGTCAGATGCCTTGCATTACCGGTATGTCTTCCGGGAGCCTTGGTATAAGGTATGACACGTACCTTCCCTTCTTCACCGATCGCATACGGACCGATGAATAATTGACTGCTTTCCTTATGGATCATCCTGTTTGCCGGAGTTCCGCCGATACTTTCCCCGTGCACGATTTGTTGCAAGTCCGGTGTGATCCGATACAGTTTATCAGACGATCCGTAAGGTAAATGAGGGCCATAGGTAATAACCCACAGATCACCAGCCCAGGGAACTACTGCCCCTGTCCCACATTCACCTTCATTATTATAGTAAGCGAGGTGCGGGTAAATGCCGGAAAGTTCTTTTAGTGGCGTTTTCTTGTCCGAAGTAGAACAACTTATTGAAAAAATAATAAGCAGTAATAGTAGCAATCTTGCAATCATGGTTGTTTAGTTTTATATGAAAAATTATAGAATAAACTGTCCCTCTTCTTTTAATCTCTTTCTCAGATAAGAAGTGTCTATCTTATGTACGTCATTTTTAGCTTGCCGGATTGCATGCATGGCAGCCATACCGGCAGCTTCTCCTGTTACCAGGCAACAAGGCATTACTCTTGTACTGCCAAATGCTTCTTCATCTGTTGAGATACAACGTCCTGCTGTTAATAGATTTTTAATACCTTTAGGAGTCAGGCAGCGATAGGGTATTCCGTGCGATTCTCCTTTCTTATAATATTCAGGAGTATGTTTTCCACTATGAATATCAATATAATAACAGTTTCTTCCAATCTCGTCGTCAAACGATTTCCGTTGTCTCCAATCATCGGCTGTGAAAATATAATCTCCCGTAATCCGCCGGCTATCTCTTACCCCAAGTAAAGAGGCTGTTCTTACAATGAAAGCGTTTCCAAATGTTGTAGGTCGTACATCTTTCATTGCTTGCAAATATTGAATGGCTTTTTGCCGCCCTGTTATCATCGCTTGAGATATGGCCCATGGATCTGTTGTGTCAACGTTCATATGTCCCGCATTACATTGAATAACGTCCGGACCTATTAGATTATTATTGAAATGGGTATCGACCATAGGATATTTTCCTGTTCGAATAGCCTGATAAAGCGGTGTTTGTTCATTTTTCCATATATACAATTTCGGACCATTTATGTAATCGTATGAATCTATATTGGCAAACGAAAAACATAAACTGGATTTTTGTACAGCGCCCTCATTCCCATATCCCCTTTGAAAAGGAGCGCCGGCCCAAGCTGCCAAGTCCCCGTCTCCCGTTGCATCAATATATACTTTACTCTTAAAAGCTACAAGTCCGGCTTTGTTTGATACAATAAGCGCATCAATCATATCGTCAGATGACATCTCAACAGCAGCTAAACGAGAAAAAAACAGGATTTCTACTCCGGCTTCCGTTACCATCCGGTCATAAATACTCATTAAATATTCCGGATTTATACTTACCCAGTCTAATTTATTCTCAGGTTCATGAGGAACTCCTTTTTTAGAAGCTCTAAAAATTTTCTCAGCTAATCCTCTATATATAATCTTTTCTCCATCAGAAAAAGGGCACCAGGCAGGAACCATCCCTGATGTTCCCATACCTCCTAATTGTCCCATTGCCTCAATAAGCAACGTTTTGGCTCCTTCTCGCGCCGCAGCAATCGCCGCAGTACAGCCTGCCGGTCCACCTCCTACAATAATCACATCCCATTGATCATTTACTTTTATTTTTGAACGTTTCAGTGTTAAACTTTTCTCCTGTGAAACGTTGGGTGTTGAATGTAGGAAATCAGGTACAGTCGCTGATATTGCCACCACACCGGCTTTTTTTATAAAATCTCTTCTATTACTCATATCAATATTTTGGTAATAAAAGACTTTTTACCTCTTTTTATACTTCACGCGGTAATAGACGAGTTGACGAGTTGACAAGTAGACGAGTTGACGAGTAGACAAGTAAACGAGTTACGGCTCTTTCATACCCTGTTTACTCGTTTACTCGTCAACTTGTTTACTCGTTTACTCGTTTACTAATACAAAACCATGCCGCTCATAGTATAATATGAATGATAAAATGCCTTTTATTTTTTGATTAATAAATTACCAATTCGGATTCTGAACGAGATTTTCGTTAATCAGACGGTCAGCAGCCGGTATGGGCCACAGATAGTCGCGTTCGGCATTGAATATACGCTCACTCGCTACAACGATATAACCTGCTTCAACCATATAACTGAGATCGGCGATACCGTCTTCGTCAATCTCCGGTGTGCCTCCGACAGGGTAGTTTCCGTCTTTCCAATTCTGAATCAACTGACGGTACTCGGCAGATACGGAAGCCTCATTGCCGTTCCATGAAGCAGAGCCTGACCATGCGCGGCGCAGGAAGTAACTGGGACGGTTGTACACCTTTTCGGCCAGTTTCCAACGGATCAGATCGGCATAACGATGACCTTCCCAAGCAAGTTCGATGAAACGTTCGGTGCGAAGGATCGTACGCATAGCGCTTTGCGAACCGACTGTAACTTCCGGATAGGTAAGCCCTGTACCGGAATATGCTCTTTTACGCAATGCGTTGACAGTAGCATCCAGCACATCCTGCGTACACCTGTTCAGTTCGATCATGGCTTCGGCATACATCAGCAGCACATCACCGTAACGCAAATAAGGATAGGTGGTCGGCGCTCCGTTACGTCCGTTTTCGAGGAATGATTCGTCAACATACTTTTTGAACAAAAGGCCATCGTAAGAGGCATGTTCGGCACGCGCTTTCGAATCGGTGTTGCTCACCTGTGCACCGTCTGATGCACGGTAAACGGTAGTCCGGTTCGGAGCCGGGGAATATTCATAGCCGAGCCACACATAATCCTTCGGATCATACGTTCCGTCGAGCACACGCTTGTTGTGAGCCGTAGCAAAGGGCACAATAGTCATGGCCATGCGCGGGTCGCGGTTTTCAAATAAATCCTTTGGGTTGTAAAGCGGTGACTCGTCAATGGGTTTGCCGTCG
>JAISXD010000023.1 GCA_031270665.1 Tannerellaceae bacterium
AAATATGCTGCGACTAAGGATTATTTCCATGAACAGACAATGGGCGAAAGTTATACACTTTCTTAAAATGCCTACTATAAGGGCGGCTTAACGGGTGCGACAATTTGAATTGCACCCCATTAAAACACCAATTTGGTTGTTTCATTAAAAGTTCTTAGTTTTGCAAACTAACTAAAATTATATAATCAATGTGTTATACTTTAAGTGCTGAGAAAATTCTGCTGAATTACTTTGCCGCAGAGCCTGAAAGTATTGAAGTTTCTTTTGAAGAAATCAGTATTTTATCTTGTAAGATAGTTCAAAAATGCAATAATAGTATTATTACAAGAATAAGTACAGAAGACATAAAAGATGCTGTATCTCAAAGAGCTAATGTATTTAAACTTGTAGGAGCATCAGTCGTATTGCTTAATCAAAACAACTATCTTTTCAAAAATATAGATATATTAAATCAAGCTATGCCTAAATTTGTAAAAGAAAGTTGTGAAGAGGTTTGTCTAGAATATGCAAAAACCAGATGACTATAAGATTTTTGAGGATTCGGTGCATGGGCATATAATAATTTCTGAAACGTATTGTCGTGAAATTATTGACAACTGGATGTTCCAACGTCCTCGTCGCATCGAACAAACTTCCATGCGGCCAATATTTCCTTCAGCTCATCATGATCGCTTTATTCACTCTATAGGAGTTTATCATGTTGGAGAGAAAATGTTCACGAGCATTCAGGAAAACACATTAAAGTTTGATTCTTTTGTATATAATTTCATTAAAGAAACGCTCAGGCCAACCCCTTTCGTTAAATCTTTTACACAAAAAGGATCGGTAGATGGATATTGGGGTTCCTTAAAAAAAACGTATGTTATTGCATGCTTACTTCACGATTGTGGACATGCTCCATTTTCTCATACTCTTGAGAGTTACTATTATAATGAAGCGACTGCAATAAACGATGACATATTAACAATTCCTTTAAACAAAGATATTATAAAAGAAAAGAAATTAATAACCAGAGGGCATTATTGCGATTAGTGGGAGAATTGCCATTTTACATTTTGCTATTTTGTCACTCTGTTATTTTATCCCCTGCCGGTTTCGCTTATTTGTACTCCCATCCGGGATAACTCCTGAAAACACGCTGCATTTTGTACTTGTTTTTTGATAAAATAATACAAAAAGAAAGGAAATATTGACTATATGTGCTCCAATTAATCCTATACTGAAGTGAAATAAAGCAAAAAGCAACCATTTGCTATCTGTTTGCTCAATGAAAACTGCGGGTAAAAATAGTTGTTTTAGCGCCATTCCGAGTCTCCGGAAGCCGCTTTTCCGGGCGTTTTCGAGCCTTCCGGTTTTTCATTGTGATGTCTTCACCAAGCCATTGTGATGCCTTTACAAAGACATCGCAATGCTTTTGCAAAGGCATCGTAATGCTTTCCTGGAGACTCCGTCATGTTTTCCGAAAGCCTCTCACAAAACAGTCAATAAAGACCCATTTGATTACGAAAACAATCAAAATCACCCGCTGATTCCCCCCTTTCCGAACAAAACATCCGTTAGCTGAAATTGCAAATTCCTTAAAATCTGTCAGCGGGTAAGCCTTAACGGTAGCATATTGTAAAATGGCCCGGCTTCCCTTCCTCTTTAAGACATGGTTGCGGAATAATCATATTCCTATGAAGAAGATAAAAGTATTAAAGATGATTTTAGAAGTCAGGGAGTTAAGTAGCCAGGTAGTGGGAGTAGTCGGGTAGCAGGAGTAGTTATATGTAGTTTTTTTGAGTTTTTTTATTCTCATCTTTAAGTAAATAGAAATAATTGCCTATTTTTGTGTTTTAAAATCAATAATGAAAATCATAGAAATAAAAGATGATAGCATCGAAGCGAATGAGACGTGCCTTGGTTTCTGTTTATCATAAGGAAGGATTGGCTGAAATAGTAAAGAAACTCCATGAAGAGGGTGTAAGTTTTGTTTCTACCGGTGGAACCCAGGCATTTATAGAGTCATTGGGTTTACCTTGCGAGGCTGTTGAAGAGCTTACGGGGTATCCTTCTATTTTAGGCGGGCGGGTAAAAACGCTTCATCCGAAAGTGTTTGGCGGTATCCTCGCGCGGCGTGACAATATAACGGATGAAGAACAACTGGCAGCATATGCAATTCCGGAAACAGACCTGGTGATTGTAGACTTATATCCTTTTGAAGAAACAGTTGCCTGCGGTGCAACAGAACAGAACATCATAGAGAAAATAGATATAGGCGGCATATCCCTGATTCGTGCAGCCGCTAAGAATTATAAAGATGTGGTGATTATAGCATCGAAAGCCCAATACTCGCCTTTATTGCATATATTGGAAGAGAAAGGCGCCGAAACTACGTTGGAAGACCGCCGCTGGTTTGCCAAAGAAGCATTTGCTGTTTCTTCGGGTTACGATACGGCTATTTTTAATTACTTCGATAATGGAGAAGGCTCTACTTTCAGGATGGCGGTAGACGAACCGATGCATCTGCGCTATGGAGAGAATCCACACCAGCAGGCTTTATTTTTCGGTAAATTCAATGAAGTATTCGATCAGATTCATGGAAAAGAAATTTCATATAATAACTTACTCGATATTGATTCGGCAATAACCCTGATAGATGAATTTGACGAATTGACTTTTGCTATATTAAAACATACGAATGCTTGTGGCATTGCTTCACGTGATTCTGTAACAGAGGCGTGGAAAGATGCGCTGGCGGGCGACCCTGTATCCGCTTTTGGGGGCATATTAATAACCAATGTTGCTATCAATAAAGAAGTAGCGGAAGAAATCAATAAAATTTTCTTCGAGGTAATTATTGCTCCCGATTACGACACGGACGCATTGGAAGTGTTGATGCAAAAGAAAAACCGTATCATACTTATCCGTAAAGAGGCGAAAACACCTGCGATACAATTCCGTTCTTTATTGAATGGCGTGTTGGTGCAAGACAAAGACCTGAGTATCCAGGCAGCCGGTGATTTGGAACCGATGACGGAAAAACAACCTGATCCGCAAGAGGCAGCCGATTTGCTATTTGCCAATAAATTAGTGAAACATAGCAAGTCGAATGCGATTACGCTGGTGAAGAATAAACAACTTTGCGCCAGCGGGGTTGGACAAACGTCGCGCGTGGATGCGTTGAAACAGGCGATTGAAAAAGCCCGTTCGTTCGGGTTTAGCCTGAATGGCGCCGTAATGGCTTCGGATGCGTTTTTCCCCTTCTCTGATTGTGTTGAGATAGCGCACAACGCAGGGATTACGGCTATTATCCAACCGGCCGGTTCGATAAAGGATAAATTGTCGGTTGAGTATTGTAATGAACACGGTTTAGCGATGGTGAAGACGGGCATCCGTCATTTTAAACATTAATTGATTGCAAGACAAATGGGATTATTTTCTTTTACACAAGAAATAGCGATGGACCTGGGCACGGCAAACACCATTATTATAAGTAATGGAAAGATTGTTGTAGACGAGCCGTCGGTAGTAGCCTTAGACAGGCGTACGGATAAAGTATTGGCGGTAGGCGAAAAGGCGCGCCAGATGCATGGTAAGACACACGAAGATATTCGCACGATCCGCCCGTTGCGGGATGGTGTGATAGCGGATTTCTTTGCCGCAGAACAGATGATCCGCGGCATGATAAAGATGATCGGTTCGAAAAGCCACTGGTTTTCGCCTTCGCTGCGTATTGTAGTATGTATTCCGTCGGGTAGTACGGAAGTGGAGCTTCGCGCCGTCCGCGATTCGGCCGAACATGCCGGAGGGCGTGATGTTTATATGATTTATGAACCCATGGCGGCCGCTATCGGTATCGGCATTGACGTAGAGGCTCCCGAAGGGAATATGGTGGTGGATATAGGCGGCGGTACAACGGAAATCGCCGTTATATCACTGGGAGGTATCGTGTCGAACAAATCCATCCGTATAGCCGGCGACGACCTGACTGCCGATATTATGGAATACATGCGCCGGCAGCATAATGTGAAAGTGGGAGAACGCACGGCTGAACAAATAAAAATTAATGTAGGCTCGGCGTTAACCTTTCTGGATAATCCCCCGGAAGACTATGTAGTGCATGGGCCTAATCAGATGACAGCTTTACCAATGGAAGTTTCCGTATCTTACCAGGAGATAGCCCACTGTTTGGAAAAGTCTCTTTCAAAAATGGAAGCCGCCATTTTAAGCGCATTGGAAACGACGCCTCCCGAATTATATGCCGACATCGTACACAACGGTATTTACTTAGCAGGCGGAGGCGCTTTAATGAGAGGCCTTGACAAACGTTTGACGGAAAAAATAAATATCCCCTTTCATGTGGCCGAAGACCCTTTGCACGCTGTGGCAAAAGGAACCGGCGTAGCGTTGAAAAACATAGAAAAGTTTAATTTTCTTATACGATAAAAGCAATTGACAGTCGGCAATTGACAATTGATTATGCGTAAACTGCTTGACTTTCTGATAGGAAAGAGACATTGGTTTTTATTTATATTTCTTGAATTTGTATCTGTAGCTCTGGTTTATCGTACTAATGCCTATCAACAGAGCATCATGTTCAGTACGGCAAATGTAATAACAGCGAATATTGTATCGGTTACAGGCTCGGTTACTTCTTATCTGAATTTACGTGAAAAGAATAAAGACCTTCTTGAGCGTAATGGCAGGTTGGAAATGGAATTGTTGCGAATGAAAGATATGATAGAAGCCATGAAAGCAGATACGGCCGTATTCCGCGCATTTGTAAATGACAGCGCCCGTTTCTTCCCCTATGACTTTACAACAGCCAAAGTGATAAATAACAGCGTATCGTATCTTTCTAATTACATTACCCTGAATAAAGGCCGGGAAGACGGGATATTGCTCGATATGGGCGTTGTTTCCGAAAGTGGGGTAGTAGGCGTTGTTGCTACTGTTTCCGATTATTATTCCGTGGTATTACCCTTACTTAATACAAAATTCAAATTGAGTTGCAAGGTGTTGGGGAGTAGCCACATCGGTTCATTAAGTTGGAACGGGCGTTACGCCCGGTATGCCAATTTGGATGAACTTCCCCGGCATGTGCAGTTTCAGATTGGCGATACCATCGTAACAAGCGGTTATTCGGCTGTTTTCCCCGAAGGTATCCTGGTTGGATTTGTTTCTTCCTTTGAAAGACAGCGCGACGACAATTTCAACTCATTGAAAGTAGAGCTGGCAACAGACTTCCAACGTTTAAGTAATGTAATGGTAATACGAAATTTCCGCCAGGAAAAACAATGGACGATAGAGCGGGAGGCACAAGGCGATGAATAATGTTATAAGAGGAATCAGTTATTTTGTCTTGTTGGTATTGATTCAGGTGCTTATCCTGAACAATATCCATTTTCTCCGCCTGGTAACCCCTTTTCTCTATCTCTATTTTATTGTAAAGATGCCGGTTGGGTTTACTTCGGCGCGTGTCACTTTTCTTTCCTTTTTACTGGGGCTTATTATTGATATATTCTCCAATACGCCGGGTATGCATGCTGCTGCCTGTACGTTTGCCGGATTTGCCCGCCCGGCTATTATCAAGGTTTTGATGGGCGACGAATTACCGGACGCCATCTCTCCTTCCTTTAAAACATTTGGATATGGAGGCTTTTTCAGGTATGTAATTATCTTGGTGGTGTTGCATCATTTTACGTTGTTTATCGTAGAATCGTTGACGTTGTTCGATCCCCTGTTCCTTCTGATCCGTATTGTTGGAAACGTGACCGCAACTACGCTCCTGATTTGTATTGTGGAAGCATTTAATGTGGAAGGACAGCGAAATGACTAATACGAAATATGCATTTGAGAACAGGCGCTATATTCTTTCGGGAGCAGTTATCCTGGTTGTTATCGTTTTTATTGTCCGTTTGTTTTATCTTCAGGTAATAGAGAATGAATATAAGGCATGGGCCGATAGTAACGCCTTCTTAAAGAAAACGCTCTATCCTTCGCGCGGCATGATTTACGACCGGAATGATAAGTTGCTTGTATTTAATCAGCAGGCCTACGATGTAATGCTGATCATGCGTGAAATTAAACCGTTCGACACGCTTGATTTCTGTAATACGGTAGGTATCACGAAAGAACTGTTTATTAAACGTATAGCCGACATCAAGAACCGCCGTTTAAATCCGGGATATTCTTCCTATGTCCCACAGGTATTTATGAATCAGCTTTCTGCCCAGGATTACGGCGTATTGCAGGAAAAGCTATATAAATTTCCCGGCTTTTATATTCAGAACCGTACCATCCGCGAATACGAGTATCCTTATGCCGCCCATGTGTTAGGGAATATCGGACAGGTAAACAAGCGGGATATCGAACAAAACAGTTACTATGTGCAGGGAGATAATTCCGGTCGTTCCGGCATAGAGCGCTCTTACGAAGAAGTGTTGAGGGGAGAAAAAGGAGTAGAAATATTGATCCGTGATGCACATGGCCGGATAAAAGGAAAATACGAAGACGGCAAATATGATGTGGCGCCTGCTTCGGGAAAGAACCTGACCCTTTCGCTGGATATGGATTTGCAGGCTTACGGCGAGAAACTCATGCAAAATAAATTGGGCAGTATTGTCATGATTGAACCTTCTACGGGCGAAGTGCTTTGTATGGTTTCTACTCCTACATATGACCCTAATATGCTTGTAGGCAGGCAACGCGGGAGAAATCACACCTTGCTTGAAAGCGATCCGCTGAAACCTCTTTTCGACAGGGCTATTATGGCCAGCTACCCTCCGGGTTCCACCTTCAAACCGGCTATGGGGCTTATCTTTCTTCAGGAAGAGGTTATTACTCCCGAAACAATGTATTCCTGCGGACATGGTTATCCGGTATTAGGAGGCAAACCGGCTTGCCACGGCCATTTTTCTCCCTTGAATTTAGTGCCTGCTATCGCCACTTCCTGTAATGCTTTTTTCTGTTGGGGATTACGTGATATGATTGATAGCCGCAAACGTTATCCTTCCGTACAGGAGGGATTTGACGTTTGGCGCGATCATATGTTGAACATGGGTTACGGACGCCCGTTAGGCCTTGACTTGCCCGGTGAAAAAGGTGGTTCCATCCCTACAAGTAAAATGTATGATAAATTTTATAAAGGGCGCTGGTCGTCGAGCACGATTATTTCTATTGCGATAGGACAGGGTGAAGTATTGGCAACCCCTCTTCAGATATGTAACCTGGCGACAACGATCGCTAACAGGGGCTATTTTTATACCCCTCATGTAGTGAAATTGATTGAAGACGGACAATTAGACTCTGTTTATACGAAAAGGCGGTATTCTACAATTGATGCAAAACATTACGCCTATTTGGCCGAAGGCATGCGCAGTGCCGTAACAGGTGGAACCTGCCGCCGGGCGGCGCTGCCTGATATCTCCGTTTGCGGTAAGACAGGCACCTCGGAAAATCCGCATGGGAAAGACCATTCCATCTTTATGGGATTTGCTCCGTATGAGAATCCGCAGGTTGCTATTTCCGTACTTGTAGAAAATGCCGGTTTTGGCGCAACCTATGCGGTTCCGATAGCTAAACTGATGTTACAGAAATACCTGTATGGGAAAATTCAGGATAGCGACCAATACCTGGAAGAATCGATCATAAATATGCCCATATTACCAAGAAATGTATTATAGAAAAACAAGCATATGGGGAACAATTGACTGGTTGATCGTCCTGCTATATATCGTTATGGTATCAGCCGGATGGCTGAGTATATGTGGCGCCAGCTATGAATATGATAATATAAGCTTGTTCAATCCCTCCGGGCGCCCGGGTTCTCAATTGATCTGGATAGGGCTTTCTTTCCTTATTATCTTTGTTATCCTGATGCTTGACGCCGATTTTTACAGTGTTTTTGGCTACCTTATCTATGGCGCGGTCATTTTATTATTGATTGCTACCATTTTTCTGGCTCCTGATATAAAAGGCTCCCGTTCGTGGCTGGTAATAGGTTCGCTACGAATACAACCGGCCGAATTTGCTAAATTCGCCACTGCCCTGGCGCTGGCCAAATTTATGGGTTCATACGGTTTTAAATTAGGGACGTTTAAGAACTTTGGCTTATGCCTGGGCATTATCTTTTTCCCCATGCTTTGTATTTTGCTTCAGAAGGAAACAGGTTCCGCCCTGGTTTATCTGGCATTCTTTTTGGTTTTATACAGAGAGGGGATGTCGGGTTATATACTGCTGGCCGGTATTTCCGCCGTAGTCTTTTTTGTTGTCGGTCTAAAGTATTCGGATGTAATGGTGGGAGTAACTCCATTGGGAGAATTGCTTGTTTTGTGCCTTATTCAGGCAGGCGCCCTGTTATTAACGGCAATTGTTGTTGTTCGTCAGCGACCGAATTTGCAGATGAAGATATTGTTGGGAGGGATTACGGCTGCCGTTTATTTGGCCGCTTATATCGTATCGTTGTTTATTCCGGTAAATTTTGCTTTGGTTTCGATGGGACTGATCGGCATATCCTGTTGTTATCTTGTTTTCTTGTCTGTCAAACAGTGGGTGGGGCATTATGTCATGATCGCGCTGTTTGCTTTGCTCTCGATTGGTTTTTTGTATTCGGTCGATTATGTTTTTGATGAGGTATTGGAGCCACACCAGCAAATGCGTATCAAAGTTTCCCTCGGTCTGGAAGACGACCCGAGTGGCGCCGGCTATAATGTTAACCAGTCGATTATCGCGATAGGTTCAGGCGGACTTACGGGAAAAGGTTTCCTGAATGGGACACAAACCAAATTAAAATATGTACCCGAACAGGATACCGACTTTATATTTTGTACGGTAGGAGAAGAACAGGGTTTTACAGGTTCAACAGTCGTATTGCTTTTATTTACCGTCTTGATCATACGGCTTATCATGCTGTCCGAAAAGCAGAAGACAATATTCGGGCGTATCTATGGCTATTGCGTAGCCTCCATTTTCTTTTTTCACTTATTGATCAATATCGGAATGGTGATAGGCATTACTCCCGTGATAGGTATCCCGTTACCGTTCTTTAGTTATGGGGGTTCCTCACTTTGGGGATTTACGATTCTGCTGTTCGTTTTCCTTCGCATAGATGCAACCCGTAAGGAAAGGTAATGAATTTTACAACTCGTTTTTTTCGATTCGCAGGCCTATTTCCTGTATACCCTTTAGCGTATCGTTTCGCATTCCTTGCCGGAAACTGAATGTATGGCGGCCTGTGTTGGTAAAGAGGTAGTTTGTTTTTATCGGAAAACTGGTTTGGAAGAGTGAAATGCCGCTTCCAAGCCATTTACCGAAATCATCCGCCAGTACACATTCCATCGTATCCCGGGCCATCGGGCCAACTGGTGATTCTTCCTGTAAGAGCAGCCATAGATTTTGATACGGGTACAGGTTGTTGTTTCTTATTTCAAGAGTAATATTATAAGGAACCGCAGGATCGTCTATCTGAAAAGTAAAATAATATTCTTTGCCTTTCTCCCATGCCGAGTGATCAATCGCCAGGTATTGATTGTAAACAACCTGGTTTCTCCCACACGAAAAGAGAAAAAGACAACTCAGGAAAACAATCATACCGTTTACCTTACACGTAAGTTTTTGGCTAAGATTTCTCATTGTTTACCGCCTTATCATTTTTATTCTTTTGTTTTTGGTTTGAATTATCGGAAACAGTATTACCGCCTGCCGGATGTTTCTTTTTTTTCTTTTTCTTTTTGGAAGCCTGGTTGTCGAAACGGGTAAGGCTCTCCTGTCCGAGGATATCATGCGAATCACGTTTGAGAGGCTGAGGCTTTTCATCGGTTTCTAATGATACGGGCTTTTCGCCCTTTTTATTTATCGCGATAATGTCGAAAACCCGTTTCGCCGGAATCGTGATTAAGTTGGCGGCAAAGGTTTTATCCGTTGAGTAAGTTATCTCGTGTTTGAAGATATCCGTTTTAAAATGATAGTAGGTGTTTTCTTTCGTTTCTAAAACGATTTCGCGGGAAGGCAACTGTTTTTGCGCTTCCACATAAGCATCTACTTCATAATTGATACAGCATTTAAGCTTGGCGCATTGCCCGGCCAGTTTTTGCGGATTCATGGAAATATCCTGATAGCGTGCGCATCCGGTAGCCACAGAAACAAAACTTGTCATCCAGCACGAGCAACACAATTCACGCCCGCAGGGGCCAATTCCGCCAATCCGTCCGGCTTCCTGCCGCGCTCCGATCTGTTTCATTTCTATGCGCACCCGGAAGGCGTCGGCAAGCACTTTGATGAGTTGGCGAAAGTCTACCCGTTCGTCGGCGATATAATAAAAGATGGCTTTGTTACCATCTCCCTGATATTCTACATCCCCGATTTTCATATTCAATCCCAGCTCTACCGCCATTTGCCGTGAACGTATCATTGTTTCGTGTTCTTTAGCTTTAGCCTCCTCATATTTTTCCAGATCGGCAGGTTTAGCTTTACGATAAATGCGTTTAGGCTCTGCGCCTTCGGAACGGGCGTTATTCTTTTTCATTTGTAAAAGAACTAATTTGCCTGTCAGCGTCACGGTTCCGATATCATGTCCGGGGCTGGCTTCTACAGCCACGACATCCCCTTTTTCCAATGGGATTTTTGTATTGTTTACGAAATAGCCTTTCCGGGTATTCTTGAATTGTACTTCTACGTAATCGGTTGCATTGCCGGCATCCGGCACGTCGCAAAGCCAGTCGTATGTATTTAGTTTGTTGTTTTGTATTTTGCTGCACCCTTTTTGTCCCATGCAGCAGCTTCCTTTATTTAGTTTGAAATCCATTTCTGATATGTTTAGTTTATCTCTGAAAACTGAAATAATACAAAAGTAGCTAATTATTTGCAGATGTGTGTATCCGTTTCATAAAAATACCGCTTCTCTGCAAGAGAAGCGGTTTTTTTATGAAACGGATCTGTTAAGGAATCAGGTGATGATCCTTAAATATTTTCCGGATTGCCTCGAGTGCATAATCCAATTGTTTTTGTGTGTGAGTGGCCATTAATGAAAAACGAATTAACGTATCTTGCGGCGATACGGCGGGCGATACCACCGGATTGACAAATACGCCGACGTCGAATAACTCGCGTACAATAAGGAATGTTAAGTCGTTATCGCGTATAAATAACGGGATAATGGGGGTAGATGTATGTCCTATCTCGCATCCCATGTTACGAAATCCTTCCAAGGCGTAGTTAGTCAGTTTCCATAAGCGCTCAATGCGTTCGGGTTCATTGAGCATGATATCGAGAGCGGCGTTGACGGCGGCAGTCGCTCCCGGCGTACTGCTTGCGCTAAAGATATAAGAGCGGGAATGATGGCGCAGATAATTCGTTGTATCTTTATCGGAAGCGATAAAACCGCCTATTGAAGCAAACGATTTACTGAATGTACCCATAATGAGGTCTACATCCTGTGAAACGCCGAAATGATCGCATGTTCCGCGTCCTTGTTTGCCTAATACGCCGATGCCGTGCGCTTCATCTACCATTATGCTGGCATTGTATTTTTTACTGAGGGCGACAATCTCGGGTAGCTTGGCTATATCCCCTTCCATGCTGAATACGCCGTCTACAACAATAAGCTTGATTTTGTCGGGCTCGCATTTTTGGAGTTGTTTCTCCAGCGAAGCCATGTCATTATGTTTAAATTTAAGCCTATTGGAAAGGGAAAGGCGATGCCCTTCTATGATGGATGCATGGTCTAATTCGTCCCACAGGATATAGTCTTCACGTCCGGTAATGCAGGAGACAACGCCTAAATTAACCTGGAATCCGGTAGAATAAACGATCGCATCTTCTTTTCCTACGAAATCCGCCAAACGCTTTTCAAGCTCGATGTGTATATCTAATGTGCCGTTCAGAAAACGTGAACCGGCGCAACCGGTGCCATATTTCTTAGTAGCTTCGATAGCTGCTTCTTTCACTTTCGGATGGTTGGTTAAACCCAGGTAAGCGTTCGAACCGAACATTAAAACCTTTTTTCCATTGATCTGTACCTCAGTGTCCTGATCGCTTTCAATTATACGGAAATAGGGGTATATTCCTGCCGCCATTGCTTTTTGCGGGGTATCATATTTGGATAGTTTCTCTTGTAAATGCCTCATAATTATCAGAAGAGAATGATTTTTTTTGCATATATATTTTTCACTAACGAATCGGAATTTGTTATCATATAACGTTATATTAATCTGATTGGGTGAATCCAGCGGCAAAAGTAGTAAAAAAATCACTTATACCTCTCCATATGCTTTAAAAGTTTTGTAAAAGCATTATTTTTGTCCTTTTTTGAATTATACATACATATATAGAATATCCGGATAGAATGAAAAATAAGACATATAAGGTGCAGGCGATAATCAATCCTGTATCCGGCGTTGGCTCGAAGAGGAAAATTCCTAAGATGATTGAAGATATATGCGAGGAAAAAGGGTATCTCCTGACGATTTCTTTTACCGAATATACCGGGCATGCCAGCGAACTGACCAGGCAAGCTGTAGAAGAAGGCGCCGATTTAATTATCGCTGTGGGAGGAGACGGCACGGTTAATGAAATAGCCCAGGCAATGATACATTCGGAAGCCGTTTTGGGTATTATCCCTAAAGGATCGGGTAACGGATTGGCCCGTGAACTGCATATACCCATGGACTCGAAGCGGGCATTGGAGATGATTGTAAAAAGACATGCCATTACCATTGATTGCTGTAAAGCCAATGACAAGGTGTTCTTTACTACCTGTGGAGTAGGTTTTGACGCTGCTGTGAGCCAGAAGTTCTCCAAAGAGAAAAGAAGGGGTTCGCTCACGTATGTGAAGAACACGATAGGCGAATACCTTAGTTATAAACCCGAGGCCTACGAATTGCTGACCGACAACCAGACAATAAAGGAAAAAGCGTTCCTGGTGGCTTGCGCCAATGCATCGCAATATGGAAATAATGCATATATTGCTCCCCATGCCAATATTCAGGACGGGAAAATGGATGTTACGATCCTTTCTCCCTTTACGCCGTTGGATATTCCTTCGCTGGCTGTTCAATTATTCACCAAACAGATAGACCGGAACAGTAAAATAAAAACCTTAACGGCAAACCAGGTAACCATTATCAGGCAGAAAGAAGGGTTGATGCATTTGGATGGAGAGCCTGTTATGGCTGAAAGCCGCATTGATATTTCCGTTATTCCCAAAGCGCTGAAAGTAATTACTCCCAGACAGCTTTCTTTTACGAGGGAGGTCCGTGACTTTTTCGAGCAGGTAACCCGGTTTTTCGATAAACGCCTGCCTTACATTTTCAGGTAGAAATCTTTTGTCAGTTGTATGTAATCTGCGGTGTATTGATGCCTGCTTTCTTCGATTACTAACGTATCGGAGAGGCAAGAGGCGGATAAGTTGGCGGATAATTCAATCAGTAACCGTTTGGGCGAAGTGTCCCGAAGGGGTATTACCATTGTTTTCCTGACGATATTCAGCTTATTTTCCAACGCTGTTTCCATTAACTCCTTTTCCCGTTGGCAGGGAAGGATCAGGGCGATCCGCCCATCCGGAGCGAGTAAAAGCTTGCTGCCTGAAAAAAGAGATGAAAGGGGAAGCGTATCGGTATGGCGGGCCAGGTTCTTTTTCGTATCGGGGCTTTTTAGCGAATTTGCGAAATAAGGAGGGTTGGAAACGATCAAGTCATACGTGTGGCGCGCTTTCGTAACATATTCTTCAAAAGGCGTATGGGAAACCTGTATCCGGTTGGCGAACGCAGACGATGCTATATTTTCGGCAGCTTGTCCGGCGGCGGCTCTGTCTATATCAATGGCGTCTATCTTAGCCGGACTTCGTTGGGCCAGCATCAAAGCAATAAGCCCTGTGCCTGTTCCTACATCTAATATAGTAAGGCATGATCCGCAGGAAACCCAGGCGCCTAAAAGTACGCCATCGGTACCTACTTTCATCGCACATTTATCCTGTTGAATGTTAAATTGCTTGAATTGGAAATAATCATTTGTCATCGCTGTAATTTGTTGACAGCAAATGTAAAAAAGAATTCCTAACTTTGGCACGCTTATTGAAAAACAAGAATATTATACCAATGTGATATATCAAAATGAAGATTAAAACAGATTTATTTAGCCAGGAATCCTATGACGATTTAGATGATAACTTAGGTATTGTAATGCCAATTCTTACAGATTGCGATATGGATGAAGATTTTACGGAAGGAATAGAAAAGGTGGGAAATATTCTTCCGGTACTTCCTCTTCGTAATATGGTGCTTTTTCCCGGTGTAGCAATGCCTGTGATTGTAGGACGGCCTAAATCAATGCAATTAATTAAAGAAGCAGTCAAAAAGAAAAACTTGATAGGAGTGGTTTGCCAGAAAGAAGTGAATACGGAAGAACCCTCATTCGAAGATTTATATACCACAGGCGTGATAGCGGATGTGGTAAGGATATTGGAAATGCCCGACGGAACAACAACCGTGATTTTACAGGGAAAGAAACGCTTCTTATTGAATGGATTGACAGATACCGAGCCTTATCTGAAAGGACAAATAACCTTGCTGGAAGATAAAATGCCCGACAAAGGAGACCGCGAATTTGAAGCGCTTATCTCTACGATAAAAGATTTGACGATAAAGATGCTGAGTTCGGTAACGGAACCTCCGCGCGACCTGATCTTTTCTATCAGGAATAATAAGAATGTTCTTTACCTGATTAATTTTTCAAGTAGCAATATTCCCAATGGAGCTGCGGAAAAACAAGAGCTTTTATTGATTCCCGATCTGAAAGACCGGGCTTACCGCTTGCTTTTTATATTGAACCGCGAATATCAGTTGATAGAGCTGAAAAACTCTATCCAAATGAAAACGCACGAAGATATTAACCAGCAGCAAAAGGAATATTTTCTCCAACAACAAATCAAAACGATTCAGGAAGAGCTGGGCGGAAATATCAATGAGTTGGAAATAAGAGAACTCAGGGAGAAGGCGGCGAAGAAAAAATGGTCACAGGCTGTAGCCGAAACATTTGAAAAGGAAATTCGCAAGCTGGAACGTTTGCATCCCCAATCGCCGGACTTTTCCATTCAAACCCAATATGTGCAAACCATCGTAAACCTCCCCTGGAACGCATATAGCAAAGACAATTTCAGTCTGAAACATGCCCAGCGTATTCTCGATCGCGACCATTACGGACTGGAAAAAGTGAAAGAGCGTATCGTAGAACATCTGGCTGTATTGAAGCTGAAAGGGGATATGAAATCGCCCATTATTTGCCTGTATGGCCCTCCGGGCGTAGGGAAAACATCCTTAGGGAAATCTATTGCCGAAGCGCTGCATCGTAAATATGTAAGAATCTCCCTGGGTGGGTTGCACGATGAAGCGGAGATCAGGGGACACCGGCGTACCTACATTGGCGCCATGACAGGGCGTATCATTCAGAATATAATGAAAGCCGGCACATCCAATCCTGTATTTATACTGGATGAGATAGATAAGGTAACGAATGATTTTAAAGGAGACCCGGCCTCGGCATTGCTTGAAGTGCTCGACCCGGAGCAAAACAGCGCTTTCCATGATAATTACCTGGATATCGATTACGATTTAAGCAAAGTAATGTTTATCGCCACGGCTAATAACCTGAATACCATTTCGCAACCCTTGCTCGACCGGATGGAACTTATCGAGGTGAGCGGATATATATTGGAAGAAAAAGTACAGATTGCCGCAAAGCATTTGGTGCCTAAACAATTGGAAGCCCATGGATTGAAAAAAGGGCAGGTAAAGTTCAGCAAAAAAGCATTGCAGGAAATAGTTAATTCTTACACACGCGAGAGCGGCGTCCGTGAGTTAGACAAGAAAATAGCCAAAATAGTACGTAAGCTGGCGCGTAAGATTGCATCGGACGAACCCGTTCCGACAGAAATAAAACCGGAAGATTTGTATGAATACCTGGGAGCGATAGAATATACCCGCGACAAATATCAGGGAAATGCCTATGCCGGCGTGGTAACAGGATTGGCTTGGACAGCCGTCGGCGGCGAAATATTATTTGTAGAGTCGAGCCTGAGTAAAGGTAAAGGCTCCAAACTGACACTGACAGGCAATTTGGGGGATGTAATGAAGGAATCTGCCATGTTAGCACTCGAATACATTCATTCTCATGCGTCCTTGTTTGCTATTCCCGAAGAAATGTTTGAAAACTGGAATGTGCATGTACACGTTCCCGAAGGGGCCATACCCAAAGACGGGCCAAGCGCCGGCATAACAATGGTTACTTCATTGGTGTCGGTTTTCACCCAGAAAAAGGTGAAACAAAATATAGCCATGACAGGCGAGATTACTCTGCGTGGAAAAGTCTTGCCGGTAGGAGGCATTAAGGAAAAGATATTAGCCGCCAAGCGGGCAGGTATCAAAGAAATCATTCTGTGTAAAGAAAACGAAAAGGATGTAAACGAAATAACGAAAGAGTATGTAAAGGAATTGTCTTTCCACTTTGTGAATGATATCCGCGAAGTCGTAGATTTAGCGTTATTAAAAGAAAAGGTGAATAACCCGTTATTCTGACAACTGTTTTCCCGGGTATTCCGGAGAATAAACAGCCCCGTTCAATTTAGTATCGAACGGGGCTGTTTTTATGGGATAGGCTACTCAGCCGTTTCGGTTTTTGTTTCTTCAGTTGTTTCTTCTGTCGTTTTAGCTTCCGGGGTGAAATCTGTCATCTCATTTGCGATCAGCAGGTTGTACCATGAAAGGAGTTTCTTAATATCGTTTGGATATACCCGGGTGCGGTCGAAATTGGGAAGTACTTCGGCAAAGTAAGCGCGCAGCGCTTCCGGTTTGGCCGAAGGAAGGTCGATAGACGATTTCTGTCCGTTTTCTTTTTCTTTTACAAGGGTGAGCACTTTATGAAGGGGTATTTCCTCGTCATCCGTATAGATAGCAATATCACCCAGCGAGATTACTTTATCCCTGGCATAAACGGGTATCCTTTTCTTTTCGGCCAACGATTCTACAATCAGCATGTTTTTTGCTTGGGAAATCAGTTTGAATAAGCCGGATTTCCCCGAAATAGACAAGATAGTCTTCAACATAATTCTTTGTGTTATAATAAAGTTAAACTTTGAAGAAAAAAGCCACCCGTTATCAGATGGCTTTTAGTATGGCAATAAGAACCAAAGGGCTTATACCCTTCTTTCTTTGATTCTTGCTTTTTTACCGGTAAGCGCCCGTAAGTAGTACAATTTAGCTCTGCGAACTTTACCATGTTTGTTGACAGTGATACTTTCGATGAAAGGGGATTCTATCGGGAAAATCCTTTCAACACCTACGTTTTCCGACATTTTACGTACGGTAAAGCGTTTTTTGTCGCCATGCCCGCAGATACGGATAACTACCCCTCTATACTGCTGGGTACGCTCTTTGTTACCTTCTGTGATACGATAAGCTACAGTAATCGTATCGCCGCTTCTAAACGAAGGAAGTTCCTTTTTGGTAGCAAACGCTTCTTCTGCAATTTTAATTAAATCCATTGTGTTATAGCTTTTTATAATTATTTTAAAACGAAACGCAATATAACGGGTCACCTTTTCCCGACAGAGATTACGTAAAGCGGATGCAAAGGAACAACATTTTCAGCCGATATGCAAGTAAATACCTGAATATTTTCATCAAAAGAACCTCGGATATCAAAAGAAAACATGTTGATTGACATAAGCGCAGAACTTGACAAAGAATTTGGCGCACATGGTACACCTGAACGAGATATATGATGATGTATCTGTGGAGAAGTTATTCATCGCGGCGTATAACTTTATTGACGGGTTCCGATAGATTTCATATTCTGTTTACCTAAGTTTTCTTCCGTTCACAGGTGTGACCGGATCCAGTCACCATTGTGAGCAGTGGAAATGGATGGGAACTCGCGGTTACTTGTCTGTCATGCCGGCAATAAAACAACAGGATGATTCGCTTACGGCTATTTTTATGTATCCGCCTTACACGGTCACAGCCGTGGTAAAAGACCCGCCTCCCAATACGAATTTATCGTTCGATGCCATCATCTTTTACGCATTGCAGCCCGGTGAAACGGCTGTTCGTCGCGGCCGGGGATATTATTGCTGTTCAGCGCACTGTTCAACTTCCTGAACTTGTATCTCGACCTTTTCCGCCAGCGTCTCCGCGAGTTGCATTTGCGTACGGTACATGGGGCTTCGAGTGGTCAACTCATTTGGCAGATGATGTTTGAATTGACTTGTGCAGTCCTCCGGCGTTACGGCGTATGGCTGTTACCTTGCAACTCGCCGTCAGTGTGGCGTTCATTATTGCGGCATGGGTCGTGATGATGCAAATGCATTTTGTCGGCCGCAAAGATGTGGGATTTAATCGTAACGGCGTCATACAGTTGTCCGGTTTGCTTCCTCAGATGGAAAGGAGCCTGCGTACAGCCTTGATCCATGAACTTGAAGCCATCCCGCAAATCGAAAACGTCAGCATAAGTACTTTCGAGCCTCGGCACAACATCAACCTTGAGGAAATGGTCGCTGTCGTGGAATGGCCGGGAAAACCGTCCTACGAAAAGCCTGCTTTCAACGTGATCCCCACCGGCAGCCGGTTTGCCGGAACGTTCGGACTTACAAGGCAGGCTTGTCTCGGACAATATTCTGTATGTCCGTGTTGTACCCGGCGGGGGAGCAAGAGGCCATCCGGCAAATCACCGCTACCCTTCCCGGTATCAATGCTACGATGGCGGGCGTTCGCCTGGCGCCGGTAGGCGAGTTGTACGACCGCCTCAATCAATCCGAACAAACCGGTTTACAACTATTTTCCCTATTGGCGGCGGTTTGTCTGCTCATTTCGCTGTTCGGTATCTATACCGTAGCCACGGCCTCCGCTCAGCGTCGCCGCAAAGAAATAGCCATCCGCAAAGTAGCCGGCGCCAAAGCCGGTGATATTGTCCGTATGTTTTTCCGCGAATACGCCCGGCTGACGATTATAGCCGGCGCCGTTGCGCTTCCGCCGGTTTACCTTGCCATGAGTCGCTGGCTGCAAGGATATGCCTACCGTACAGACATCCCGTGGTGGTTGCCGGCCGGGGTAATTGCCGTAGTAGCCGTTATCGTTTTGTTCACCGTATTGAGACAAGTATTGAAAGCGGCAAGCAGTAATCCTGCGGAGGTGGTAAAAAGCGAGTAAACTATTTTATCTGAAAAAAAGCATTACCTTTGTGACAATGCTAATCGGGCAATGAAAAAACATAAACATAATGTAACATGAAAACAAATCTACTATCTAAAACCAACAAGAAGCCATTAGTGCCTAAAGAATTTCTTTTGCCATTCATTTTGCTTACGTCGCTATTCTTTGCCTGGGGACTGGCTAATAATATGACAGATACGCTGCTGGCTGCATTTAAGAAGATCATGAGTATGACAGACTTTCAAACGTCGTGGATACAAATTGCTTTTTATTTCTCTTATTTTTGCCTGGCTTTGCCGGCTGCCATATTAATAAAGAAAACAACCTACAAGACGGGTATTGTAATTGGGTTGTTAATGTTTATAACCGGGGCTTTGCTCTTTTATCCCTGTAGTCAAACGATGGCGTACGCGCATTTCCTTATTGCGTTATATATATTGGCAGGGGGATTGTCTGTGCTGGAAACAACTTCTAATCCGTATGTGATCCTCATGGGACCGGAAGAAACAGCCACCCGCCGCCTTAACCTGGCGCAATCGTTTAATCCGATAGGTTCTATAACGGGAGTTATATTAAGCAAGTTCTTTATCTTATCCGGCCTTGCCTCTTATTCTGCAGCAGAGCGGGCGCAGATGAATATAGATGAGTTGGCGACGGTTCAATCAACAGAATTAAATGCAGTAATGGGGCCTTATGTGGGAGTTGCCTTTGTCTTGATAGTTATTTTGTTGCTGATTGTTTTTACAAGAATGCCAAAAGCTTCAGATGGCGATTCTTCCCTGAATTTAGTCTCTACGGCCAGGCGTTTGTATGCAAACAAAAAATATTTTTACGGAATTATAACTCAATTCTTCTATGTAGGAGCGCAAATAACCGTTTGGTCTTTTACGATACGTTATGCCATGAAAGAACTGTCTGTTAATGAAGAGAGCGCTTCTATTTACTACATTCTTTCGTTGGCCTTCTTTATTGGCGCCAGGTTTATCTTTACAGGATTGATGAAATATTTCAGCCCGGCTAAACTCTTATTGTTTGCCGCCATCATGGCGTCTGTATGTTGCGGATTAACGATGATATCCCATGGGTACATGGGTGTAACCTGTTTAATGCTGATATCTTTCTTTATGTCGTTAATGTTCCCTACAATTTACGGGCTTACCATCACCGGACTGGGAGAAGATACTAAGATAGGCGGTTCGGGGCATATTATGGCTATTTTAGGCGGAGCGGTGATAACGGCTGTCCAGGGTATAGTGTCGGATCAGACAGGCGTTATTAATTATTCCTATATCGTACCTTTGGCTTGCTTTCTGGTGGTCGTTGCTTTTAGCCTGTATATAGAAAGAAAACATTCTGTAATCAAATAGAAAAATCAATCAATCATGAGAAAGACATTTCCTAAAATCGGTATCCGTCCGGTAATAGACGGACGCCGTCGCGGGGTTCGCGAATCCCTCGAAGATATGACAATGGGCCTGGCCAAAAGAGTCGCCCGGTTGTACAGTGAAACCCTCCGTTACCCGGATGGCTCACCCGTAGAATGTGTGATAGCCGATACATGTATCGGAGGCGTTAAAGAGGCAGCCAATTGTGCAGAGAAGTTTGAAAAGGAAGGCGTGGGCTTATCGCTGTCTGTAACGCCTTGTTGGTGTTATGGCTCCGAAACGATCGATATGAATCCTTTATTGCCTAAAGCCATATGGGGCTTTAATGGGACGGAACGCCCCGGAGCCGTTTATCTGGCAGCAGCATTAGCCGCTCATAGCCAGAAAGGCTTGCCGGCTTTTGGTATTTACGGAAGGGATGTGCAGGATGCAACGGATCCGGTAATTCCCGAAGATGTGAAAGAGAAGTTACTTCGTTTTGCTAAAGCTGGATTGGCGGTGGCCCTCATGCGTGGAAAGTCTTATCTTTCCATCGGAACGGTGTCGATGGGTATAGCTGGTTCTATTGTGAACGCCGACCTTTTACAGGAATATTTGGGAATGAGAACCGAATATGTGGATAGCGCTGAAATTATTCGCCGCGTTCATCAGGGTATTTATGATAAAGACGAATACGAGAAAGCCTTCGCCTGGGTTAAAATACATTGCATGCCTAAAGAAGGCGAAGACTTTAATTCGGATGCCTTCAAAAAAACGCGCGAACAAAAGGATAAAGACTGGGAGTTCGTAGTAAAACTAACCATTATTATCCGCGATTTAATGACAGGTAATGTTAAATTGAAAGAAATGGGGTACGAAGAAGAATCCATGGGGCATAATGCCATAGCCGGCGGTTTTCAGGGACAACGGCAATGGACAGACTTTATGCCCAATGGCGATTTCTCCGAAGCAATACTCAACTCTTCATTTGACTGGAATGGTATTCGCGAGCCATTTGTTGTTGCTACGGAAAACGATCATTTGAATGGCCTTGCCATGTTATTCGGAAAGTTATTGACCAATACGTCACAGATATTTGCCGATGTGCGGACCTATTGGAGCCCGGAAGCTATAGAAAGAGTAAGCGGTTGGAAGCCGGAAGGACTGTCGGCAGAAGGCGTTATTCATCTTATTAATTCAGGCGCCTGCACCTTAGACGGCACCGGACAACAAACCAAAGACGGCTATCCGGTGATGAAGCCTTATTGGGAGATAACAGATAATGAAGTAAGTAAGATGTTAGGCGCTACTACCTGGTATCCTGCTTCATTGGAATATTTCCGCGGCGGCGGCTACTCCTCTCATTTCCTCACCAAGCCAGGTATGCCGATAACGATGAGCCGCCTGAATATGGTAAAAGGATTAGGCCCCGTTTTACAAATAGCAGAAGGCTGGACGGCTACTTTCCCCGATCATGTATTCGATGTAATCAATAAACGGACAGACAAAACATGGCCCTCTACCTTTTTTGTACCAAGAACAACAGGCGAGGGACGATTTAAAGACGTTTATTCGGTCATGAATTATTGGGGCGCCAACCATGGAGCGATCAGTTACGGCCATATAGGCGCCGATTTGATTGCTCTGGCTTCCATACTTTCCATTCCCGTTTGTATGCATAATGTAGAAGACGGAAAGATATTCCGCCCCTCTGCCTGGAGTGCATTTGGTTCGGATCCGGAAGGCTCCGATTACAGGGCATGCGCCGTTTACGGCCCCTTATATAAGTAGTCTGAAAAAGAAAGAAAGGTCGTCTCAACACAGAGGCGGCCTTCTCGGATACGAATTCAAATAACATTCGTTATTCAATGATGATTACTCTTAAAAAGGTTAAATGCAGAAATGCCATTATCTATTTGATTAGATAAGGCGAATACCGTGCCAAACTTGCCATTTCCTTTATTTTCAGTTACAATTAATTGATAAATTGCAGTATAATAAGAATGTGGAAATAAAATCTCCGCACTCTTATTGTAGATTGGGTTGTGGAAATTTTCCACAACTGTGGTATAATTCCACAATTTGTAACGTTATTATTGAACCATTGACTTGATTTGTCCGGTAATGGTTGATAGTTGTTTTATTATTTCTTCTACGGTTTGTTCCCATTTTTGACCGGATAATTCTTTTCTTTCCAATAATATTAATTTATCTACAAGCGTATGCGCTTCAAGCATTTTAAGTAGCGGGATTGATTTATGGGCGATTTTACTTATCTGTTCTTTGTCCTTACCGGATAAGGCTTTTTTCATTAGAAAAAGGCTTTTCTCCGTTTCTTCCGAGAATGTTTGGAGAATAGAATTCAAGGCTTCTTTATCATTCTCTGCAAGAGAGGTAAGCGAAGAGATATTGACAGGCGTGAGATGAACGGAAAGTAATTCATTCACTAATGCAATCAGTTTGTCTGACGTAAAAGGTTTACAGAGGAAACCGGTAAAACCGGCTTCTATATAATGCGCCACCTCTTCTTCCGCACTGGCCGAAAGGGCTACGACAGGAATCGTATCAGAACCGGGTATACCCGAAGAACGTATCTGACTGAGTAATTCATACCCGCTTAACCCCGGCATTTGAATATCTGTAAAAATCATATCAAAAGAGGCTTTGCCTAATAAATCAACAACCAGGTGCGGGTTTGTTATGGGGATGACATTCGCCTGGTTTCGTTTTAATAATTCCTCTGTGAGTTTAATTTGGGCGCGATCATCGTCTATCACTAAGCAATTTATTTTACGATCTGTGATAACGGTCAATTTCGTTTCTTCTTTAGCGGGTATTTCCCCGCTAATTTCCTCATCCGATACTTGTAACGGGAGTGTGATGGTAAATTCCGAACCTTCATCCAACAGACTTTGCAATGTTATTTGCCCGCCCATTAACGACAGGAGTTTTCCTGTAATAGAAAGACCTAACCCAAAACCTTCTGTTTTCTCAGCTTCATTGAGCCGGGTAAATTCTCCGAATATTTTTTTCTGTTTGTCTTCGGCAATCCCGAGGCCTTCATCTTTTACAGATACAAGTAAACAGGGTGTTCCATCGTCCGTTTGATGTACGGATACGTTCATCCATACGTTTCCTTTTTGCGTGAATTTTATGGCGTTAGACAATAAATTACCCACCACCTGGCGGATACGCACCGTATCTCCTTTATAGGCTTGCGTGTCGGAAGCATTTTCTATAGTCATATTGAACCGTAAGCTTTTTGCATCGGCCAACGGTTTAAAACCGGTATATATTTCTTTAACTAAAGAAGGAATAAGAAACGGCACCGGATGCATATCCATCTTCCCGGACTCCAACCGGTGAAAATCCAATAAATCATTCACTAATGAAAGGATATGTTTAGCCGAAACATTCATGTTTTCCAGATAATCCTTTTGTGTTTCGTCTGGCTTATTTTTCCGTAATAGTTCGATATATCCCAGTATGGATGAAAGCGGAGCCCGTATATCATGGCTGATGGTGAGCATTAGTTTTTCCCTGCTTTGCAGCAAATTCTCAGTGTATAGCTTTGCTTTTTCCAATTGGTCGCGATAGTACCGGCTTCGCCAGATATCCCTGATAGTAAGGGAAAGGAAGAGTAGGAAAATAACAATCGCTATGATAGATATGGCAGCCAGATGCTGAGACGCTACATGGAGCATCGTTTGCTTTTTCAGCTCTTCTTCCTGTAATTTGTGAAATTCTTTGTCTTCAATGGCTACAAGCACACGGTTTATTTCATTGGTAATTATATTATTGTTTTTATGAAGTTCATTTGTGCGGTTTGTCAGTATTTGGGTTAGTTGTTTGTGTTCCGACGCAATATCCTTTTGTACCTTGAGCAGTACGCTGGCGATTTCTTTCGATGGGTCGTAGGCATTTACTAATGAATCTGTCTTTGTACGGTTGGTAATGTTTACACGGATCGTTGTATCTTCCTTTTCCGGGACGAATACTTCCGCCAATCGTTTAAAGAATCCTTTTTTTTCGCGTTGGGTTACTAATGTGTCTTTGGAGTTTTCTTCCTGTTTTCTGACTGCCAGTTCTTTTGAATGTTTACGGGCTGTAGACATTTCTTTTGCGATGCTTTTTGCATACACATCTTTCATTTCCAGTATCGTTTCAAGGAGCAGTCTGGTATTGTCCCGTTTTTTCTCCACTAACAGATTAATGGTATCTATTTTTCCCCAATTGGTCAAATCAATGAGGCACAATGAATCCATCTGAATGTGTACCTGATCCATTATTTCATTGAATTTCTCAAATTCCGTTTGGGGGTCGATGGCAAACTGTGTATACGTCTCCCCTTCATACAGAAGAGATAATACATTTGTTATAAGATTGATTTTTTTCATAGGCGTATCATCTATATTCCGGTTTCCGGCAATTTTTGAAACCAGGTTAAATATATACAACACAGCGACTGTCGATATAACGATCAAGGATACATATCCTAAAATAACTTTCCGGGTTAGATGTTCTTTCTTTTTAGACATGGTATGATTTTTATCTTAAGTAGTATTATTCATCATCATACGATATATTCCATTTATTCATCATTTCAAAATCTAATTTTTTCAGTCCGACTTTCCAGAAGGGTATCGGGTCGTCGTGATCATCCAGATACATACGGCTTCGTACAATAAACGCTTCATTAGTCAGCGCCAGAGAAGGATCCGCTTCTTTCGTTTCAATGCCTGCCAAATCAAGCATAGTATGGAAAACGCTGTTTGTACTTACCGGCAGAGCCTTATGTTCGAGGGCTTGCCGGTATTTCCCCGGATAGCCTCGTTGGTAACTATCCGAAAACCACAATAAATAAGGTATATGTAACTGGTAATACGTGGGGATGGGAGAGGCGTGTAAATAACGGGCGCGGGCGTCGTCGAAAATATCCTCCCCATGATCGCTCAAATATAACATAGACGAACAAGCGCCTGATTTTTCCAGTATACGTACTATTTCGCTAAGTACATAATCTGTAAATAGAATGGAATTGTCGTAGGCATTCCTCAGCTTACTTTTGCAGGTAACGCGGATCCGGTCCGATTTATCCGGCGTATAAAAAGCAAATTCTTTCGGATATCGCTCGGAGTAATTAAAATGAGAACCATAGGTATGAAGCACTATAAATAAATTGCTTTCCGCGTCATCCACTTCTTTTTGTAAATAAGGAAGAATCGCATCGTCATGTGAAGAGGTAAGGTACGAACCCGCATGAAAAACGCTCATGTCGATATAGGTATCCGCTTCCCGGTAGAATGTGCTTATCAGCGACCCTGTGAGTTTCTGATTTACAATAGCGACCGTATGGAAACCGGCTTCTTTGAACGCTGTTATGATACTTTTCTTTTGGTAAAGAATATCATAATCTTCCGCACTTGCCGCCGATAATATGATAGGAACGCTTTTATGCGTATTATTGGATTGCGTGATTGCATCTTTAAAATACACAAGGCCAGGCAGTTTATCCATACGGGGACTTGTTTCGCGCTCGTATCCGTATAAACTCCATTCCATTGCACGGGCTGTTTCTCCTACTACCAAGACGTAAATTTCCCGGTTGTTATCCACCTGAACCGGTTTGCTTGCGTTAAAAGTAAAATCGGCCGATGTAAGATGGTAATTCTTATTCCTGTTGGCTTTATCAAATGCGAAATATAGGTTATACAAGGCATTCATCGGATAAATATCCTTTTTTACAGAAAACACATGCCCTTGTAAAAAAGACAAACTGCCTGATAAAGCGCCTACTATAAACAGCAAGAGGCTTATTTTCCCCCATTTTTTACGAAATACATCCGGCAGGTGGTCTTTTACTTTGACAGAATAAGCCGCCAGGCATAAAGTAGGCAGGGTATACAAAAGAAAGACACGGATTATTACCAGAAATATGTTTCCAAGCAATTCGCTGGCTTCCGACACATTCGAACTTGTCAGGTTCAGAAACATGTCGACAGCAATGACGGATTCGCCAAAAAGGTGCAAAAGAACCAATTGCCCTCCATCGAGAATTACTTTGGGAAGAAGTACCCAGACAATAATCCCCGGTTTACGCAACAGTAATAATACACCCAGCCCAATAGCCAAAGGTATAGTAATAGAAGCAATGCCTATTGTAACAGGCATTGGGTCTGTAATAAACAATACACAATTAGGAATAATAAACAGCAATCCGAACAGAAAGTATAAGTGTTTCTGTACGGAAAGCCATTCTTTTACCTTGCTTAAAGTATTCATCTGTCATCCATTAAAAATTTACAAAGGTAGACCTTCTTAACGAATATCATATCAATAAGATACACAAAAAAAGTTATTAACTCCTGAAAACATCAATCTTTTCTGCCGGGGTATCGTACTAAAATCAGGGAAAAGCAGTGTATGTTTTAATGATATATATAAAAATCACTATATTTGTAAATGTTTTTAATTGGTTTTCATTGGATACAAGAGTTAAATTAAGAGTTCAGGGATTGACAAACAGCCAGATACAGTCTGGCGCATATGCTTTGATACTTGCCGAAGAGAAAGGGTCGCGGCGTATCCCGATTATTGTTGGGACAACGGAGGCGCAGTCTATTGCAATCGCTTTGGAAAAGATAAATCCTCCGCGCCCCCTTACGCATGACCTTTTTTCCACCTTTTTGCAGTCTTTCGATATTCGTTTGCATGAAGTATTCATTTATAAATTTGAAGATGGCATTTTCTTCTCCGAATTGCTTTTCGATAATGGAATGCGGCGGGTGTGCCTTGACTCCCGTACGTCGGACGCCATAGCCATTGCTCTTCGCGTACAATGTGATATATACACAACAGAAGGAATCATACGGGAATGTGGGGTGGTGTTGGAAGAATCATCCCTTTTCGAGGATGATGAAAATGATGATGGTGATGAAGATAAAAAAGATAAAGAGGAAGAAGATTTAATGTATGACCTTGAACCCGACGAAATAAAAGACGAGGCTCAATTACAAAGGTGGCTTTCCCTGTTGAAACCCGACGACATTGAGACGCGCTTGCAAGAAGCCATTGAAAATGAGAATTATGAATATGCCAAGATGTATAAAGACGAATTACATCGCAGGAAAACAAAAAGAGAATAACCCATGATTGAACTGGCAGGATTTAATATCATCTCCCTTCTACGCGGATTGGCAGGAATGATATGTGTGCTTGGGGTATGTTATCTGTTTAGCTATGACCGCAAACACATTGATTGGAAATTAGTAGGTGGAGGATTATTCCTTCAATTGGTGTTGGCATTGTCTATACTGTATGTCCCGGCCATAGGGATTGTTTTTGAATGGGTAGGTAAAGCTTTTGTGAGATTGATGGATTTTACCCATGCCGGGATTACGTTTTTGCTGGGTGGAGCATTGGCTGATAAATCCAATTTTAGTTTTCTGCTCCATTCATTGCCTATTGTTATATTTTTTTCAGCCTTAGTTTCATTGTTGTATCATTGGGGGGTAATCCAACGGATCGTAGGGGCCTTTTCATGGGCGCTCCGGCGTTTTATGAATATATCGGGTTCGGAAGGGCTTGTGGCGTCGGGGAATATCTTTATGGGAATGACTGAATCGCCCGTCCTTATCAAAAACTATTTACCGTCGATGAACCGGTCGGAGATATTTTTAGTCATGGTTTCCGGTATGGGGACGATTGCCGGTTCTGTTATGGGTGCCTATGTCGGAATGTTGGGAAATAATGATCCTGTATCCAGGGTTCTTTTTGCCAAGCATCTTTTATCGGCCTCGGTGATGGCTGCTCCCGGAGCGATTGTGATAGCCAAGATGCTTTGTCCGCAAACCGAACCCGTAAACGATACGGTCGTCGAAATGGAGAAGGTCAATAAGCAATCTACCTCGTTGGATGCATTGGCTGCCGGTACTTCCACAGGTGTTAAGTTACTGGTAAATATAGCTGCCATGCTATTTGTCTTCATCGGATTGGTAGCTTTAGTGAATTATATTTCGAGTAATATAATAGGCCATTATACCGGGCTGAATGAATGGATCAGGGACTTTACGAACGGAAAGTCCGAAGGGCTTACCTTTCAGTTTATAACCGGGATAATCCTGGCGCCTTTTATGTGGCTGATAGGCGTTCCGGCTGATGATATAATGGTAGTCGGTTCTCTTTTAGGGCAGAAAACGATTTTGAATGAATTTGTAGCCTATGCCCAAATGCAGGAATGGAAAGTGGCCGGTATGTTTATCTATGAAAAGTCTATGTTGATGTCTACCTATATCCTTTGCGGCTTTGCCAACATATCGTCTATCGGTATATTATTGGGCGGAATGGGTGTTTTAGCGCCCGAGAAGCGCGGCATGATTACCCGCTTTGGTTTCCCGGCGATGATTGGGGGAGCGCTGGTATCTATTATGTCGGCAACGATTATTGGAATGATTTTAGGTTGAATTCCCATGCAGTTATTCTACGCACCGGATATAAATGCCATCCATGAATTGCCGGAAGAAGAAGCAAGGCATGCCTTGCGTGTATTACGCCTGGCGGAAGGAGACGCAATAGACCTGGCCGACGGAAAAGGTTTCTTTTACAAAGCAATTATCCGTTCTTCCAATCCTAAGCATTGTTTTGTAGACGTTGTAGCCAGGCAGAAACAGCCGTCTTTATGGAATTTTGATTTACATATGGTCGTTGCCCCCACAAAGAACATAGACCGGATGGAATGGCTTTGCGAAAAATCAACAGAGATCGGTATCAATCAAATGACCTTTCTGAATTGCCGTTTTTCCGAAAGGCGGGAAATAAAGCTCTCCCGGTTGGAAAAGATACTGGTCAGCGCGATGAAGCAATCACAAAAAGCTATTCTGCCCAAGCTGACCGGGGCAACAGATTTTTACACATTTATACAGCAACCTTTTTGCGGCAGAAGATTTATCGCCCATTGCCATGAAGGAGAGAAAACCACCTTAAAACAAACCTATCATCCAAAGGAAGGCGCTTTGATACTGATAGGCCCGGAAGGTGATTTCAGCCCGGAAGAAGTATTTGCCGCCATCAAGAAAGGATTTGAACCCATCTCATTGGGAAAGAGCCGCCTCAGGACAGAAACGGCCGCTTTGACGGCCATCCATACCATCCACCTTTTAAATGAGGATTGACTCCTCCCTCTAATCAACCTTTGTCTATGAGAAAGTATCTGCTATTTTTTTCATAGGATAATCATATTTTTGAAAGAAAAAAATGTCATGCTTCCGTTTATGACGGCATAAGCGACAATAAATGAAATTATCACATTTAAGTTTTATTTCCTGCATCCCTGTTATTAACTGTAGCAAACTGTTTTGATTTACAGACAAGCTTATACCCAATTCCTCTTACATTTATGATTTTTACTCTTTCATCTTTTGATAAAAGTTTTCGCAGCTTGTGAATGTATCCATGCAGGCTGTTCCGGTTATAAGGACTGTCGTCGTACCACAAGTCTAACAGCAAACTCTGAGCGTCGGTTACATGGTTAATGCCTATACACAGGCGTTTCAATATTTTGTTTTCAAAGTGTGTTAATTGCTCTGACTTGCCTTCCCTGCCGAGTGTTTGTGCTGTGGAATCGAAGATATAACTGCCTATACCAAATACTGTATTATCTACCGGCTTATTCGTTATAACCCGATTTAGCAATGCTTTTATCCGTACGATCAGTTCCTGCATTTTAAAAGGTTTTCTCAAGTAATCGTTTGCTCCGAGTTCAAAACCGGACACTAAATCTTCTATCGAGGAACGGGCAGTCAGAAACAGCGCCGGAGTTGTTTTGTCTGTTTTGCGGATTTCCCTGACCATTTCAAAGCCGTCCATTTTCGGCATCATTACATCGGCAATCAATATATCCGGTTTTTTGTAGTGAAATATTCGCAAACCTTCCTGACCATCGAAGGCTTTGATACATATAAATCCTTCGCTTTCCAACGTGTCTGTTATGATGGACGAAAGTGTCGTTTCATCTTCTACAAGCAATACGACAGGATATTCTTTATTGTTCATTTTATCGGTATTTTAATTATAAATTCAGAGCCTTTGCCTATCTCACTTTTCACGCTTATTTTGCCTTCATACCGGTCAACCATCGTCTTGACATGAAACAATCCGAGACCGTATCCCTTCACTTTATGCAAATTTCCATACGGGACACGATAAAAGCGGTCGAAAATATGCTTCTGATTTTCCATGCTTATACCGATACCGTTATCCTTTATTGAAAGGAGACAATTCTTCTCGTCGCGCCAAGCGCTCATTCTGATTATTACCTGATCGGAACTGTATTTTAAGGCATTGTCTATCAGATTGCCTACTATGTTGCTTATATGTGCCATGTCGGCATAAACGACAAGGTTTTCAGGCTGAACAAGTATCTCCATATCCACGGGTTTATCAGACTTCAGTTTTTGTTGTTCCGCAATACGGACGAACAAGGGCTTCAATGCAATGTTTTCCTTTTGGAGGGTTATACATTTAGTCCGATCCATACTCATGGATAATATTTGTTCTACAAGGTCCCGGAGATTGGATAACTGTTCTATACAAATATTCAGGTATTGCTTGCGCTTTTCACGGCTTTCACCCTGCTTGAAATTCAACAGCGTGTCAACGGCCGAGTAAGCAACGGAGATAGGTGTTTTTAATTCATGCGTCATGTTGTTTGTAAAATCCTGTTTCATTTCCTCCAGTGTTTTCTGCCTGACTATCGTTCTTATAAAATACCAGAAGGCGTAACCAAGTATAAAAATAATCAACAGCGTTGTAAGCAAAATACCGGACATGCGCCCCAAAACAGATCGTGTCATGGATGCCATATATACTTTATAAGCATACCTGTTTTCCGTATCATATTCATATAAGTAAGAATTGCCGATCTTTCCGGCTGTTCTACGAGAAGATGCCAATACCGCGCCTGTATTCATATTGACTATTTCCGAATGATACAGTTGGGTTGATATGCCTTTACTCCTGTAATTGACAACAATCAAGCTGTCCAGCGATGGCAGGTCGGGCGGTATTATCGTATCAATGCTTTGGTGAACCGTTTGTCTGACGTCTTTCATTAACTGACTGAATACAAGCATATTTTCTAAGGGATATTCATTCGTTTCCTTACTCGAATCATTATCTTCTATTACAATTGATTTATTAATCGTGATTTCCTCATTTTCACTGTCTGACAGAGAAGATATGACCGTTAGACGGTTCTGTAATTCTTCACCGTCAGCTTCTTCAATACTTGAAATCATAACCTTGGTAGTATCCTCCATAATTGCATGATACAATCCCTTCAAATAGAACAGGTTGATTATAAAAAGCAACGATATGCTTCCTATAATCACGGTGAATCTTCTTTTTATTGCCTTTATCGAATCCATGATAATGTACGATTTAAGGTGTAAAGATAGTATGTATAGGGCCGTTTACAATCATAGTCTATTCACTGATAAGACTAAATAAGACTAAATAAGTTTCTGATAAGGAAGTTTTCGCTGAACACACCTTACCTTCGTCGTACAAATTTAAAAGAAATAAAAATGAAGAATATAATCGTATATATGGTATGCGCAATAGCAACAAGTTTAGCAATGGCTAATGCGCAAACAATTACCGGAAAGGTTATAAACCGGAACCAAGAACCGGTTGAATATGCGACAGTTGTACTGCAAGCAACCGATTCGCTGTATGTAAATTCTACCTATACGGATTCTGTGGGACATTTTGTATTCTCGACGGATATGTCGGTATATCGTTTAGTCGTTCAACACTTGCTGTACGAAACTTACGAAAAAAGTTATTCCGGCGAATATGCCATTACCGTTGAACTGACGGAAAAAGAAAACGCGCTTGGTGAAGTCGTAGTGAAAGGTGAAAGGCCTGTTGTCAAATTAGTGGACGGTCGAATAACTTATAACATGCCCGCGTTACTCTCCGGTACGACAGTAAGCAACGCATACGAATCCATACTCCGGTTACCAGGAGTACGGGAACAAAACGGATCGCTTACCCTTGCCGGAACAAGCAGTGTAACCGTGATCATTAACGGACAGGTTACATCCATGCCGCACGAGAATCTGATGGCAGCGCTCAAAATGTATCCTGCCGAAATGATTCAAAGCGCAGAAATCATGTACAGTGCTCCGCCTCAGTATCATGTGCGTGGGGCAGCCATCAATTTGGTTTTGAAAGGCGATAAT
>JAISXD010000083.1 GCA_031270665.1 Tannerellaceae bacterium
ACAACAGTTGCGAATGTCATACCGATGTCCGTTCTTTTTTTGCTGTGTCTAATGAACTTGAATATCAACAAAATGCTGACTTTATGCGCTTTCACATACTAATTATTTACGAATGAAAAGAAAGGAGTATAACATGATTAAGGATAAAAATATCAAAAAAAACAGACTCTCGCATTTACTTGGAATTTGCAGTTCCATGAAAGATGTCTTTTTACCTAAACATGTTGCAAGCGTTAAAGATTCTATAATTGACGACGTATTGGATGTATTTAATACTCCTTCTTATTTTTCACATCATTACGATAAAGTTAATATGAGAGGCGACTGCCTTTCGTTTAGTAAGCATGTAAGAAACGCCACAAACCAAGCCTATAAGGAATTTAAAATCAACTCACAAAATGGCAAAAAAAGCCCAGCAAAACGAGGATAACGAGAAAAAAGCAGATTAAACATCTGTTTTTTTGTTATAACATTAAATAGTCCCTTTAGTTGTATCTCTACATCATGAATTTACAAAAACAAGCTTACCTGTCCATCCACTTCTTGAAGTTGGTTACGCGTTCGCGGCTGACGAAGATTTCTTCTTCTTTCCAGCCGGACAGCGTAACTTTCAAGCGGTTTGATGAGTAGGCGAGTATGTCGCAGATGCCTTCAAAGCGGATAATGAAATGGCGGTTTATTCTGAAGAATTGCCGCGGGTTGATTACCGACTCTATTTTATCTAACGAATCGTCTGCCGGATAATGTTTTCCCTGCTTTGTGAAGAGAAAGACGTTTCGCTCGCGGATATAGAAACAAAGGACGTCGGCAATGGCAACGGAGCGATAGTGTTCGCCTATTTTTATCAGGAAACGTTCTTTTGTCTTTACGGGTTGCAGTTGGTTGATTATGGCTTCCAGGCGGCTATAATCCGTTCGGGGGCGGTGGAGGGTATTGTATTTCGTCAAAGCCTGTTCCAATTCTTCTGGCGAAATCGGTTTCAGAAGGTAGTCTATGCTGTTTACTTTGAAGGCTCTCAGCATATAGACGTCATAGGCGGTGGTGAAAATAACAAGGGGTCTCGATCCGGCAACTGTCAAACAATTCGAAACTGATACCGTCTTCCAATTGAATATCCATAAAAATCAAGGCAGGGAGGGGGTGCGAATGAAACCAGTTGACGGACTGTTCTACGGAACGGAGCACATCAAGCACTTCAACCGAAGGATCAATCTTTTTGAGCAACCGGATTAGCCGGGCCGACGCCGGGGCTTCGTCTTCTATAATCAATACTTTCATCTTACATCGTTATTAGAGGGATTTTTACCGAAAAAGTATGTTCATCCCGGACAATACGCATTTCTTTGCCGGTTGTTAAACGGATCCGTTCCCGCAGGTTGACGAGGCCGGTTCCCGGTGAATGTCCTGCAGGCAGGCTGTGTTTCTTTCGGATGGTATTAAACACTTCTATGTATCCACCTGCTTGATGCAAACGGATGACTAACGGATTATCTTCCGAAGCGGCATTATGCTTCAAGGCGTTTTCTACCACGATTTGCAGTGATACGGGGATTATCTTATATGGGGCGGTCTGCTCAAGCTGCATCTCCAAGCGAATCTTATCGCCGTCGCGCTCCTTTTGAAGGTCGAAATACTGCGTTACGAAGGTTATTTCTTCGCTCAACGGTATCAGGGCGGTTTCTTCATTATCGAGGATATAGCGGTAGGTCCGGGCTAACTTCTGAATGTAATTATCCGCCTTTTGCGTATCTGCATAGATAAGTTCGGACAAGGTATTCAGGCTATTGAATAAGAAATGCGGGTTTACCCGGCTTTTCAGGTTACGGTATTGATAGATTAAATTCTCTTCCCGCAGTTGTTGCTCACGATCGATGGATTGCCGCCAGGTATGATAGAAAAAAACAATGGAAGAAACCAATATTCCGATTGCCAAGGGCGTAAAAACGACGGGAAATTCCTTTTGTATCAAATGCTCCAGAAAGCCAGATGTGTCGTACCCTTTTATCAGAAATAAAAGATACAAACCCAGGCTGAAAATAAGAAGCGACAATAAAATAACAGAAAACAAAAAGACAAAGAACAAAGGAACCAGCTTCCGCCTCAGTTGCGCCGTAGACAAGGCAGCATTATAAAGAAGCGTTTTATGAAAGATCGTTACCACCATAGAAGCAACAGCTACATTCGTCAGGTTAATGATAAGGAAGGAAATATCGAACAAATCTTGCCCCTCATGCCATAAAACAAAGGACGTAAACGAAATACAGAAGAGTATCGCTACAATATAAGAGAATATGTGATTCTTTTTCATGATTGGTAAATATAACGACTACAAACCGACTGACAAAATATCTATTCATTTTTCAAGGAAGATACCGGATTCATGGTTGCCGCATACCGGCTTTGCGCCATAACGGTAATAAGGGTAATCGACAAGACAATAACAAAAGCAAGCACAAACACCCAGCCATACAAAGGCGTTTGACAGGGATACGATTCCAACCATTTCTTTACCCCAAACCAAGCCAACGGCGCCGCTATCAGAAAACAACCTGATACAATCCACACGAATTTCCCGACAAACATCCAACATATCTCGCCGGCGGTAGCGCCCAATACCTTCCGGATACCTGTCTCTTTCTTCCGGTATTGCGTTTCGAAGGTAACCAGGCCAAAGACGCCCATCAACGAAATAAGAACCGCCAGCAGGCCGAATAACGTAATTTGTACCGACGTTTTCCGTTCTTCCCGATATGTTTCATTAAACTGCTGGTCGAAAAACCGGATATCAACGGGATACTGAGGGTCTATCGTTGCAATACATGCCCTGATTTCATCCGCCGATTCTTTCCTGCTGCCGAACGTGCGGATGTAAAGAACCGGCCATTGCAGTTCGTCTTCCACATCACAGATACGGAGCGCCATGGGTTCTAAAGGTTTGCGGAGATTCATAAAATGGAAATCACGGATAATACCTGTTACCGAACTGCCGTCAGACAAGCGATCGCCCGGTTTAACGGCAAATTGACGGGCCGCCGATTCGTTAAAAATCAGTTTTCTTTCCTTTGATGCGGCGTCATTCTTTTCAAAACCCCGTCCGGCTGTTATGTCCAACCGCATCATCGAAGCAAAATTATACGAAACCGGAATATAATAAAACCGCAACTCTTCGCCTTTCGGCGATTGGGTATATGTATAGGGATAATAGTCGAGAAAGCCAACCGGCCAGTCGGAAAAAGACACCTCATCGATAAGCGGGCTGTCTTTCAGTTTTTCCATTAATAAACCGATACGGCCCGACATGCTATCTTTATCAATATTAACAACGGCTACCTGTTTATCGTTCAAGCCGGTTTCCATCCGGTATAAATACGCCTGCTGCAACCAAACAAACAAAGCGGCAATAATCAAACCGATAGAAATCACAAACTGAAAGCCTGTTGATAATATACTGAACGTACGGCCTGTATATCCTATCCCGAAAGAACTTTTCAAAACACGCGCCGGGTGAAACGACGTCATATAATAAGCCGGATAAATACCGGCAAGGAGACCGGTAAGAACAGACAGCACAAACGTAGACAGCCCTATACAGGAATATTCCGCCAGACGCACAGATACCAAAAGCATAGAGGAAAGGACGGATACTTCAAAAAGAAAGACCCATACGAGCGACAAAAGAAAAGCAATCAGACACATACCGACAGCCTCAAAAAGAAGAGTCGCCCGCAACATTCTTGCAGAGCTACCCAATACCTTCCGTATATTGATACCTTTAATACGCACGGGCGTAAGCGCCGTTGAAAAATTAAGGAAGTTAATTGCCGCCACGCCAATCACCAGCAAAGCTATCGACAACAGCAAATGGGTCGTCGAACGATTCCCTTTCGGCGCGATATCCAGATTCGTATCATGCCGGTAATAGATATCCTCAAGCAGGTTAAGTCTGAAAACCGTATGTTCGCCGAATCCCATTTGTTTCCCTATCCCTGTTGTATCGAAAAGGTCTTTTAACCGAGCGGCCACTTCCCCGGGCGAAGCGCCGGGCGTTAATACCACGAACAGTTGGTATGTCCAGTCCATCCAATCGCTTTTATTCTCTTCGCCTATTCCTGTTTTCATCGTATTGGCGATACTTGTATTTTCAGGGAAATCACGATACACGCCGCCTACAATAAAAGAAGCAGCGCCGGGTGATTGCGGAAAGATACGTTTGCCTACCGCTTGTCCGTCGGCAAACATCCGTTTGGCAAGGCTTTGCGGAAGCAATACATGTCCGGACTCCTTCAGCGAAGAAGCAGCGCCTTCCGTCATCTCCATATCAAAAACCGTTTCAAAGCCTTCCAATACTTTATTGCAGGGCATTAGCAATCCAAACCGCTCGCCTTTTTCGTTTTCATATTGTACATACCTGTCGGAAGCCGCTCCGTGAATCAGCGTATACGATTCAATCTGCGGAATGGCCGGAACAAGCATTTCCACAAGCGGACGCGCCAAAAAAGCCGTATACGACTCCACAGAAGACAAAGACGATTCGGCAGGAAGCATTGTAGACTCTACGCGACAGATACGTCCGGACTTTATAAAAGAGGAATCAAATGTACGTTCCCGACGTACCTGAACCATGATAAGCATAAAGGCGGCAAAAGCTGCGCTAAGGCCAAAAACGGTAAGAGCAGACGCCTGTTTAAAGCGCCTGAGCGTTGTGAAGAAATGACGGAATAAAGCTTTCATAAAATCTGATATTTATGAAGCAAAGGAAAGGGTAGGGGAGAGGGACGGCAAAAAAAAGAATCCGAACCGTTATTTCTGCGGGCTGAACGGTTTCCCGGTATAGCGCATACAAAAACTTTATTTTTTTCGTTGCTTTCAGTCACATTTCACATAAGGCTCTTATATTCCGATAGATAGGCGTGACTGAACAGGTGACGGAGCTTCAACTTATAGATGCGAAAATACATTTATACGGGTGAGTTTAGAAAAAAAATCATTATAATGTCTTCAGTAAACCATCATAATGGTTTGATAAAGAGATCATAATGGTTTTCTAAAAGCATCATAATGGTTTGCCGGAGTCATCGTAATGATTTTATATCACCGCTAAAAATATAAAAAAAGATGATGAAGTCACCCTAAATAAATATATTTGTAACCATTAAATTGTGTCTGAACAAAATTTAAACAGACACGCTTAGCGTATGAAAAACTCTTTATTAATAATGTTCTTTTTCGGGATAAGTATATTAGTTTCCTGCCAACCGGGCGCTCCCTATCCGGAAGCGATGCGGCAGGCAGAACGATATATCTCACAATACCCTGACAGCGCCCTCCATTGCCTTGACTCACTCCACTCTTCCATCCGGGACGAACCGCAGGAAACGCGCATGTATTATGGAATGCTTGTTACAAAAGCCCGGGATAAACTGTATATTGAGCATACTTCCGATTCGCTGATGAAAGAGGTAGTGCGGTTCTATGAATCGTATGGAGACGCCGATAAATTAATGGAAGCCTGGTATTATTTAGGCGCTGTCTACCGGGATATGCACGATACGCCACGCGCAATAAGGGCTTTTCAATGGGCGGCCGACGCAGGGAAAAACAGCCGGCGGTATGATATTTTGGGGCGGATTTACGGACAAATGGGAACGTTGTTCGCCTACCAGTTATTGTATGAGGATGCGATGAAGTCATATAGAAACGCCTATACCTGTTATCTGATGCAAAAAGAAGAGGCAGGGCTTGTTTATTCTTTACGCAATCAGGGACGCATGCACGAAAGCCTGGGTAGGCCGGACAGCACCGAATATTACTATAGGGCAGCCTACGAGAAAGCGCTTGAAACAGGAAACCGGCAAATAGTAGATGGTATATCCGTAGAATTTGGTAATATTTACCTTAATTTAGGAAAACCCGATTCGGCTAAAATAATTTTTTCGGGAGTAACCGGTTTGAAAGATGATGCTATCTATCTAAACGGAATAGGAAGGATTTATCAATTATCATCACACCCCGATTCGGCCCGTTTTTACTTCCTGCAAGCATTGCAGGAGCAGAGGCCATCGCAAAGTATTTATTTGAAAAGCGATGTAAATAAAGCGCTGGCTACCCTTGAAGCGGAGAAAGAGAATTATTATTCCGCTTTCAACTATGCCCGGAAAAGCCTGGAACTGGAAGATTCTATCGAGAAGGTTACCCAAACCGAAGCCATCGGCAAAATAAACGCGCTTTATAACTACCGGCACACGGAAAAGCAAAACAGACGGTTAGTAAAGGAGAATAAAGAAAAAAACAGGCAGTTGATTGGCGCCGTCATTTTCATGGCGGCGATCGTTTATTCCTGTTTTCGTTATGTAAAAAAACAGAAACGGATTGTCAGGGAACATGAAAAACAATTGGCAGACCTGAAAAAAGAACAATACAGGAACAGCCAGGCATATATCCTTGAAAATGAAAAGGAGATATCAAAGTTGGAACTCCGGCAACGAACCGGGGGAGATGAAGATAAACTGGCTCCTCAGATAGAATTATTGAGGACTAATAACCTGGAAATTCAGGTTGCACAAAAAAAGAAAAAAATATTGGAAACAGTATTGAAAGAATCGGATATATATCAATTATTCCATCAGGCGCCCTACCGGCAGGATATATCCGTTACTGCAGAAAACTGGGCAAAACTACAAGAAATAATTGATAAAACATACAATGGATTCACAGGGCGCCTCTATGCGTTGTGTCCGAAGATATCCGGGCACGAACTCTACATTTGTTACCTGATAAAGATACAGATTCAAGTGAAAGATATTGCCAAACTTCTTAACCGTTCCGCCTCTGCAATCAGCAATTCGCGCGTCCGCTTGTATAAAAAAATATACCGAGAAGAAGGTAATCCGGAAATGCTGGATAAATTTAT